>CAVEMF010000001.1:0-24085 GCA_963616715.1 Ruminococcus bromii
CAGCGGAAATCCTCCATCTGCCTGCCGCGCCGCTCCCCGCATCCGTCATCCTGAGCGAAGTCGAAGGATCTATTTATTGATAGCGGAAATCCCTCCAACTGACTCCCCAGGCAAAAGCGCCCCGACTACCGACTACCGACTACCGACTACTAAACCGAAAAAACTTTTTCCACGCTCCTCCCCGTATCACTACTTTTGTCCACGCTTTCTGCTATGATTTCTTTACAAAAACTCATACAAATTTATTAAAAATCGATATATGTCTATTTCTATCCACGGCCAAACATGGTATGATTAAGGTGATTTTTATGCGAAGGAGGCGCGAAAATATGAGAAATTTATCCGGCTTAGCTGCGCGTGTGCGAAACTTTCTTTTTGGCGCTCCTGATGAAACATTAACCAAAAATGAAAATCGGGGGGGTGACAATGTAGTCTCCCTGGATTCTGTGCGAGAAGAAAGCCCTTCGAAGGAGAATGCGTCTCCTGACGAAGGGCTTTTGGCGTGTTCGGAAATAGAGAAAGACAAGCAAGAGGAGGACTCTTCTATGATGAATCGATTCCCTTGGGACATCTACGAGGCTGTCATGCTTTTAGAAGCTTATTTAGAAATAGAGAAATATCCACAGCGCCGCAGCATCATACTGAAGAGGCTCTCGGCGGATCTTCGCGGGCGGGCGGAGAAGAAGGGCATGAAGATCGATGCCACCTTCCGCAATGTGAATGGCATGAATCTTCAGTACGAGCGTTTTCGCTACATGATGACCGGCGGAAGGCGAGGCTTCCAGGGCCCTATCCCGAAATGCTTTATCGAGGCGAAAGCCCTCTATGAGAAAGACCGCCCGGCATATATGCAGACCCTGAAAGACGCAATGCCCAAAGAAGAGGAAAAAGTGCCGGCGCCTGCTGAAGTCATCCCGGAAGAGAAGCCTACTGAAGAAATCAAGGAACAGCCAAAAGCTACGGAGGCGCCATCCGCCCCGCTCCGCCGTCCTTGGGACCGGTGGGAGTGGGCGCTCCTCCTGGAAGCCTACGAGGAAATCCAGAAGAATCCTTCTGCGAAGATGGAAATCCTCCAGCAGCTTTCTGACACCCTGCGCACCCGGGCCACCCGCCAAGGCATGGAAATCGATGATACCTTCCGAAATCTGAATGGAATGAAATTGCAATATGAACAGGTTCTCTATGTAATGACAAGAGGGGAGCATGGACTTAAAGGGAATTTATCTAAGGTATTCACTGAAGTAAAAAATATCTATCTGACGGATAAAAATTGGTTCGACATGATTTTGCGCAAGGCGAAGAAAGATGCCGGTATCGAAGTATCCCAAGAAGTGAAAAAGAAGACGCCCATTACCGTGGTGAATGGGGAAGTCGTAAAAACGGCACCGGATTTCTCGAAGCTTCCCATCCAAGAAGTACCGCATATCCATTTGTATCGAAATATTTATGGCCTGGAGCTTTCCTTTGCATTGAGACAAAAGCTGTATCAAAGCAAGATCCAAACCATACAAAACTTGATAGATTATATGAAAGACAATGATCACGGCGACCTTTCCGCTGCGGAATGTACCGAGATCTACACAAAGCTTGCGAAATACATAGATGACCACAAAAGTGCTGGGAAAGTCGATTTCTTTGGTACGAAATCAAAGCAAGAGGAAAAGGACTCCGCTAATCCTGCTAAGGAACCGGAGCAGGATTGGACCTTTTTGACCGATGAGGAAAAGAGCTCCGTCCCTAAGTCTGTATGGATACAGAATATCCACAATCTCCTGCTTTCTACGGATGAAAAAAGGCAAATGTACAGCCGGTCTGTACGCAGCGTAGAGGATCTATACTTTTTCCTGAAACAGAGCCGGGAGGGAGATACCATCTCCTATGAAACTTGGCAGACACTGTACCAAGCATTGAGGAAATATGTAGCGCCTTTCCTGGTGAAAAAGACGACCAAGCATACCGAAGAAAAGGTATCATCGCCCAAGATCTCTCTGGAGGGAGTCCCACCTTACTACCTTTCTCGCTATCTTTATGTATTGCATCTGTCTTTTGACGTGGAAAAAAAGCTGTATTCCCTGAAACTCGAAACGGTACAAAAACTATCTGATTATATGAATAGTTCCGAAGCCGGTTCTTTGCCTTACTTTGATAAAGCGGAAATCCTTGTGAAGCTGGGCACCTATCTGGACCAGCATAGAGAAAACGGTATAGCAAAGAAATCCGTAGTACCGGAGAAGATGTCATCGGAGGAGTCTCACTCGTCGATAGATGCTAAGCCGCCAGAAAAAGTAGCTATTACAAGGCAAGAAGAAACGAAGCCCCCAGTCACCTACACGCCGCCGGAGCCATCGCCTCTGCTGGTCAGCATTCAGGAAGAGCCTTCTTTATTTGGTGGCGAGGAAAAGCCTACAGAAAAGGTAGAAGAACAGAAAAAAGCCATCGGCCGTTGGAAGCGGCAGGTATCCAGCTTACCGGACCTTTTGGCGATGGAAACGCTGGAGAATGACACGCCAGTCGCTTTTACTTTGCAGGGAAGACGCGTCTTTGTAGGGACTTGGAAAAATCTCTATGTCCATAGCCTGAAGTATTTACTTCCGAAGTATCTGGATGCGTTCACCAGCTTACGTACTCGAGCCATGTTTTTTGACAAGGTTTTTTGGCTAGTTCGAAAATCATATCAAAGGAACCTCAGAAAGCCGGTTGAATTAGGTCAAGATTTCTATGTAGAAATAGATTTATCGACTTCTACCATGCTGAATTACTTGAAGAAAGTGCTGGAGCGCTGCGAAATCGACATAGACACCTTCATCATCGAAACCGACCGCCTAGTGCCTACGGAGGTCTCTCCCTCAAGTGATACCAAAGAAACAGAACTTACCTGCGATTTGGAGAAGGAAAAGATTTATGAAGGGCTCACCCCGCATGCGTTCTCCTACTTTGGTGAAAAGCAGGAGGTACAAGGATGGGACGAGTTGTATACTAAGTGCGCTTCTATTCTCTATGAGGATTATCCGAGTGTATTCGTAGAGCTTCGGAAAGAATGCGAGGAAGGGGATCTGCTCCATTATTTATCGGCTACTTCCGATGTAGGAAGGGCTGTGAAATTGGGGGATCGCATGTACCTCCATATGGGCTTCACGCCGTATCGTATGTGGTCGTTCCTTCGCTATGCGCTGGTGAAGTGCCAAGTGGACTTTGAAAATCTGGTAGTATCCTTTGCGAAAGTGAAGGAGAACCCAAATCCTGCTCCGGTAGTTACCGTTCCCCAAAAGGATGCGGATCGTCCGACCATCGAAGCGGCTCCAGTAGAAATCGAGGTGCAAAAAGAACCTGTAGCCATCTCCTCTGAAGAGACAGCCTTGGACAGCCAGATCCAGCAGGTGCTGGCTTCTCGTTTCTCCGATGGCTTCGATCCGAAGCGAATCAATGTGAAGAAATTTCAGAAATTCTTCGCGCAAACCTATGGGCACCAAGTGCCTATGGGATTAGGAGACTTACTGGTGAAAATCCGCCAAGTGGGCACGGTGCGAGGAGATGGTCGCATCTATGCAAAGGCAGATGCCGAAGAGGCTTCCGCGCTTAAACATATAGCAGATACGTTGGTATCGCTTTTGGATAGAGAGGCATCCGTCGTCGATAGAGATACATTCTACGAAAAGTACCGAGAAGAATTGGCCCGGCTCTCCATCTATGATGCATCTATGATGGAAGGCGAATTGGCCAAGCTCTTGCCTCGGGGATACGTGTGCCGCTATCGCGTCTACCATGGACCGGTAGAGAAAGAGGACGGCGAAGAAGTCCTGCGCTATATCAAAGCTTCTCTTTGCCCGATCCTGGAAGAGGATGTCTATGACCGGTTCTGGTATATGCCTAAGGATAAGATCGATAAGGTGCTGAAGCGGGATGATGACATGCTGCACATCAAAAGCACCTGGTTCTATTATCGGAATATTTCCCTGGCAACCGATGAAAGAGAGAAACTTCGTCAGCGTCTCCATAATGAAATCTGGAAGAAAGATTACCTCTCAGAAGACGATATCCTGGGGGTCTTGCAAGGGGATTTCCCTGGAATCGCCGCCGATGTATCCACCTTCCCGCCGGCGGTTGTCCGCTGGGCTCTTCCCAAGCTGTACCCCGATGATTTTTGCATTGTCGGTAGCACTCTCACGGATGTAGCCCATGCTGGCAGTGCTGCGGAAGCATTGCGGGTGCTTTGCAAGAAACACACCAGCCTGACCGAAGACCAGCTGAAAGGGCTGCGAGAAAAAATCAATTTCAAAGGGAACTATGCCGGTGCTGTGATGGAGGAAATGGTGCGTATCTCTCCCGACGAATGGGTGCGGAGAGACCAGGTCCACTTTGACCATACCATCCCGCGGTATATAGCGAAATATATGGAGGGAAAAGAATGCATTCCCCTTCAGGAAGTGACCGGCTTATTGGAATTTCCCAATATCGGTGTGAAGTGGAATCTCTATGTACTGGAGAGTTACCTCTACAAAAATGATGGCCTTTGTCCCTTTGGGCTTCTGCAAGCGGCCGGTGGTGTCAGTGCCGGTGGTGCCTATGGGGCCATCGTGAAAAAAGGAGGCCCCATCTCCAAGCACAGGGACGCTTTGGTTTATCTTTTGGCTAGAGATGACGCATGGCAAACCGATGAAGAGGCGCTGGATCGCATCGTAACCTCGGGACTCCAGGCAGAGCGAAGACTGAAAGACATCCACGCCGTGGCGAAAGAAGCCCGGCTGGAGCGAAACAAGCTCAAACAAGTATCAAAATAAGAAACCCATCTGAAAGGTGGAAGACATATGTACAAATACACATGGGATGCAGAGACCGGAGGACTCTTGCTCTTGCCAGAGCAAGAGAAATTCAGCAAAGAGCCTCGCCCCGTTTACTATAAAGAGCTGGACATCCTGGGATTTGATGCCTACTGGGACTATCCCAAGGATGACAGCGCTCCGCTCCTATGGGCGGAGTCAAACAATTATATCTACAAAGGAAAGCCTGTCGCCAAAGTGACCGGCGGCGCTCTCTACACGAAGCCGGGCTTGGTGGTCCTGGACAAAGACCCCGAGCCGGGCGGAAAGCCGCTCCAATTCGTAGACATAGAGACCATGTGCCGTAAGAATGAAAAGCTCATGAATACCCTGGTCCAGGATACAGTGCGCCATATCTACAACACCTATGAAGAGTACAAGAAGAGAATCGATGTCTTCTATGTGGCCTTCAGCGGAGGGAAAGACAGCGTGGTCGCCTTGGACATGGTGCAGCGGGCGCTGCCTCATGATGCCTTTAAGGTGGTATTTGGGGATACAGGAATGGAGTTCCCGGATACCTACAAGACGGTTGATAAATACGAATCTTGGTGTCATTCTGCAAACATCGACTTTTTACGGGCCAAGTCCGAATTGAATCCATTGGATTCATGGCGCAGATTTGGCCCACCGGCATCCGTTACCAGGTGGTGCTGCAGCGTGCATAAAACTTCGCCACAGATTATCCTTTTACGAAAGATCTTAAATAAACCGGATTTCAAGGGAATGGCTTTTGTAGGGGTACGAGGCGATGAAAGCCTGGCCAGAAGTAAATATGACTACGTGACTTTTGGCGGAAAGCATAGGGGTCAATATAGCTGCAATGCCATTTTGGACTGGAGCTCGGCAGAAGTTTTTCTACATATCTATCAAGCGGGATTGACGCTAAATCCAGCTTATCTTTTAGGAAATAGGCGTGCAGGCTGTTTGATTTGTCCTAGAGCTGCGGAACGAAATGAATTCATGAATCATTATTGCTATCCGGAACAGGCAGAGCCTTTTGTGAATATTATTCGAGAAGTATATAAAAATACATTTTCTTCTGATGCATTGGAAGAATTTATTCGCAAAGGTGGATGGAAGGCCAGAAAGAACGGGCGAGACTTAAACCTGAAGGTTGGTTATAGTGAAGAGACTTTTTCTAATGGAGATACGATTATCCAAGTTACCCATCCCAGAACGGATTGGAAAGTTTGGATTAACACCATTGGCGTTTTATCTAATGATAGATCTCCTTACATAGTTCAATATCATAACCAGCTTTTGCCCTTTGAGGTTTTGGAGACACCAGAGAAAATTATCGTAAAAGTTTCAAAAGAAACAACTAAAAAAGGGAAAGACTTTTTGAAATTCCTGAAAAATGTGTTCAGAAAAGCAGCTAGCTGCATCAGATGCCGTGAGTGTCAGGCGGATTGTCCGTATGGATGCATGAGTTTCCAGAACGGAAAGGTTCAAATTAGCGAAAATTGTAGACATTGCTCGCAATGCCATAAAGTTGAAAAAGGCTGCCTGGTATACAAATCATTGGAACAGCCAAAGGGAGGAATCGTTATGGGCGGAAAAAATATGAGTTTGAATAGCTATTCGCATCATGCCCCGAAAATGGAATGGATGAAGCAGTATTTCGAGTATAAGGATACATTCTCAGAAAATCATTCTCTAGGATCGCAAATGTACAATTTCTTCAAACGCTTTTTGAGAGATGCCCAATTACTTGATGGTAAAACTTTTACGAAGACCGCTGATGTGGTAGGCCAGTTGGGGTTGCAATCTGAAGCAGCATGGGGAATCATCTATACAAATCTTTGCTATTCCGCTCAAGTTCATTGGTACACGACACATACACAGTTTGATTATGAGTACTCCAAAAATGAATTGGGTAATCTTATGATCGATAGTGGAGCTAAAGAGGCTTGGGTCAATGATATATTTGCTTCCCTTGTGCGAATGACAGAACTTCCTCTTGGCAATTTAGGCTTGGGCGAGGCTTATCGTGAGAAGAATCGGGCAGTATCGATTACGCGAAAATCCTGGGATAACCCTGACTTGGTGGTCATTCTGTATAGTCTGTACAAATTTGCCGAGGCTTGTGGCGGATACTACCAGTTCTCCTTGGAGACCCTCTTGGATGACAGTATCGAGAGAGACGGCGTGAGCCCTACACGAATTTTCGGCCTCACAGAGGAGACCATGAAGCCGATCCTGAATGGCCTCTCCAGCCGCTATCCGGATTTCATTTCTGCCTCCTTTACTTTGGACTTGGACAATATCACTTTGAAGAATGATAAGACGTCGGATGATGTATTGCTGCTTTTCTAAGGAGTGATAGACATGGCACAGCTCTATAAAGATTATTTCGATATCGATGAAAACTACTATGCCGCTGTGACGGCGGACCTCATCAAGCAGGGGAAGGTAAGCTGGAAGAAATTCTACCCCCATGAGACTTTTGTGAAACTTTTGGAGACCACCTATCGCGTCTTGAATGGCCAGGAGAATCGCTCCATCTGGGTGGAAGGGGCGTACGGTACCGGTAAATCCCATGCCGCTTTGACGGTGAAGTCTCTCCTGGAAGCGCCGGAGGCGGATGTGCGGGAGTATTTCGAGGATTTCGGTTTGTCTAACGACTTGATGGATAAGTACCTGTCTTTGCAGCGCAATAACCATATCCTGGTGGTCCATCGCATCGGCTCTTCGGATATCCATACCGATATGGACCTCATCATGGCGGTGCAGGAAAGCATCCTGGCTGCCTTGAGAGAGCATGGCATCGAGAACCAGGGGGAAGCATCCATGCGAGAGGCTTTCCTGGACTGGGTGGAGAAGCCGGGGTGTAAAGATTTCTTTGCCTCTATGATTTCGAATCCGAAGTATATCCTGGATTTCAGCGGAATGACCGGCGACGACATCATTGAGAAATTGAAAAATAGTACCTATGAAGAGGTCGCACCGCTGATGGCCAAAGTGATGGCTGTCTTGAAGGACAATGCGCTGTATGGACTCTTCACGAATACAAATCAGATGGCCGAATGGATCCAAAATATCATTGATACGAACCATTTATCCTCTATCCTTTTCGTGTGGGATGAATTTTCTGAATTTTTCATCAATCACCCTACCGGGCTCACGGGCTTCCAGACGCTGATTGAAATCAGTGCGTCCCATCCTTTCTATTTCATGATCGTAGCCCATCAAAGTGAGGGGCTTTTCAAGAATGCCAAGGATACGGCGAAGAAAATCCTGGATCGCTTTGTGCCACCTGTGAAGATCGAGCTTCCGGAGAATATGGCTTTCAAGCTCATGGCTCAGGCCATGAAGCCCACCGATGATGTGACTCTTCGCGGCGAGTGGGAGAGCGATAAGGCGGATCTCAATGATAGCTTGGTAGAAGCTCGCCACTACATCGTAGAGAAGTCGGCCAAGCAGTCGGGCCTGGGGAAGAAGACCCATCTCTCTGAGGAAGAGCTTTCGGCCATCGTACCCATGCATCCCTACGCCGCACTGCTCCTGAAGCATATCGCGACGGTATTCAACTCCAACCAGCGAAGCATGTTTGACTTCATCATCAGTAACGATATGACCGATGCGAAAGGCTTCAAGTGGTTTATCAATCACTTCGGTTCCTTGGATGATATCAATCTCCTTACTATCGATCTCCTGTGGGACTTCTTCTGCGGGAAACAGAAATTGGGGCTCAATGATGATGTCCGTCGAATCTTAGATTGCTACAATACCATGAAGCTGGATAAGCTGACGGAAGAAGAGAAGCGGGTGGTAAAGACCATCCTGCTCTTCCAGGCGATTTCTCTGCATGTGGTAGGAAATGAGCTTCTTTTGCCTAATGCCGGCAATTTGGAGATGGCATTCTCCGGGACGGATTGGTCGAAAGGGAAAGCACAGAATATCGCCAGCGGTTTGGTGAAGCAGGGGCTGATTTTCGAAAAAACACTGGGCGGTGGCCAGAAGGAGTACGTAGTAGCCAATGGCGGGTCTCAGGCAGACATCAAGCCATACAAGGAAAAGGCAGAAAAATTAACTACTACCAATAGTCTCATCACAAATGGCGATTTGCTTAGTGCGATCGTGGTGCCGGCAGCAGTAAGAGGACGTTTCTTGGTAGCCGGTCACGGCGCCGGGGCCAACGAATTCAATAAAGTGTTTACTACTATGAATGCCAAAGCGGCCCCCAATCGGTTTAAGGTACTCACCACCTTTGCCATCCTCGACGAAGAGGACCATGTCTTGGAACAGAAAATCTGGGAAAAGCTAAAGGATATGGGCGATGATAGCCTCATCATCCGCACATTGACTCCTATGGGGCGAGACTTGAGGGAGCAGTATATAGACGCATTAACCCTCAGCCTCTATAATGCGCAGAAAGATAAGGGGCAGGCACTGAATCAAGAGAAACAGGCCCAAGGCATCCTGGAAAATTGGAAAACTAAAATTGCCGGCGGTGCTTTCATGGTCTATACCACTGAAAACCCCAATGGGGAACGCAAGAACAATCTGGACGATCTGCAGCAGTTCTTCATCCAGTGGAACTACAAAACCTATCATGACGGCGTGGATCAGTACGAATTGACCGATACCTTGTATGGCCCTTATCAGCTCGGACAAGGTGCACTGTGCGGTATCACGGAAAAACTAAACAGTGCTTACAAGGGAACTTCGAAAAAGAACTTCGAAATTGCTTTACGAGGGGCCTGGGGCGTACCGAAGTATTGGGAAAAGCCGGAAAATCGAAATCTTTCTATAGTGAAGATCAAAAACACGGTGGATGACATCATCGACAAAGGCTTCCAGAGTCAGGCCGGCCGCGTCTCTATGCAGACTATCTGGGATGCTCTCACCGTAGCGCCCTATGGGCTCATGCCAAACAGCGTAGCCGCCTTGGTGCTGGGCTTCGTGCTGAAAGAGTATGTGAATCCCCAGTATTTCTGGAGCAATGGCAGCATCACCGAGACCATGACCGCGGCCCATATGAAAGATATGATTTCCAAAGTCATGACCGGCGGCATGGAAGGCCGTGGCGCAAAGGTAGAGTACATCGTATCCATGACTCCTGATGTCCGTACGTTCCTTGATGTGACCTCTCGTGTCTTTGGGATGCAGGGACGTCAATTCGGCAGCGTAGAAGAGGCTGCTTCTCGCCTGTGCGTGAAAGTGAAGGATTTCTCTTTCCCGCTGTGGACGGTGAAGTATGTACTGGATGAGACGCCGATTTCCGGTGATAAAGCCACCATAGAAAGAATCATCGACAACTACAGCGGCATCTTCAATGCAAAAAATGATGATGCCAGCCGATTGGCGGAGGACATCGGGAAGACTTTGCTGCAGCATCCGGAGCTGGAGCAGGACTTGGCGCTTCTGTGTAAATCAGAAAAAACTTTTGAAGGCATGCAGACGTACGTATCTACTTTCCGGGACGGCATCCTGCCGAAGCTGGCCCAGGAAATCTGTGATGGCGGCAAATATATGCAGCGCATCAAAGCAGGTTTCAGCGCCGGCGAAGCCAATTGGCTGTGGAGCCAGGGGACTGCGGATAAAATCATTTCCGATGTGATTCTGGAATACCAAATCATCGCCGAAAGTAAGAAGTGCCTCGTGGTGGCCTCCTCCTTCGATGGTGTCATCAGTGGATGGGCTGCCAAAGTCAAACAGATCAAGATGCCTTGTTCTGTACTGAAGATGAAAGTGGGTGCTTTGGGCGATTTCCTGCAGGCCCTTCTATCTTTGTCCCAGACCTATGCCATCCAGGACAAAGAAAATTTCTATCATCTGCTGTCCAGTGAAGGAGAAGACTTCAAGGAGCTTTACAGCAATCAATTCCCTTACTTCAAGGCAGTGGTGTCCGGCTTTGTGGATGGTCTCGATGAAGATGGGTTAAAGAATCTCTTCCTGAACTTACCGGCTGGTCAATTTGGAAAGTCATCGTCTGAATATTTCCAAATGATCGATGACCGCGTGAAGTCTATGATGCAAGATGAAATTCGCACGAAGCTTTCTAAGCTGTGGATGCAAAAGACCGGAAGCAAGAGCCCAAGAGATTGGTCTCATGACCATAAGACACCAATCCTTTGTCTTTTCGATGATGATGAGAGAGAAAAAGCCCAGAAATACCTGCCTTTAATTGGTCGTCCGAACGCGCTCACTTCAGAAGTGAAAGAAGCCATCGAATACTTGGAAAAAGCAGATTTCTACGACCGCATGAAAGACCCGGCTTACTTGGATGAAAGATTTACAGTCTTGGTAGTTGGCGACTATGCCATCCTTCTAAAGGATCCCAATATGGTGCGGGAAGCCCTCTCCGGCGGTGGCATCCCCGTCTATGATTGGTGGAATAACGTGAATGTAAAGAATCAGATCAAGAAGCTGTATAACAAGGAATACAAGCTTCGGGGTCAGGTGCAGGCTGAACAGGTTTTTGAGGCCATGGATGCGGACCGGCTTCGGGAGTACCTGCGAGATAAATTGGAGGATCCGGATTTCGGTTTGCAGATTCTGAAAGGTCGGAAGTGAGGCGCCCTATGGAGTGTAAAGATATCGAGGAATGTTTCGCCCGGATAGAGGCTTACTGCGGGAAGCCTTCTATCGGACTGAGCCTTTTGGTCAATACGGAAAATGACACGCTGCTCCAGCAAATCGTAGGACGCATGAAGCTGGATGGAAATAAGAAGTGCTATTTCCTTTCGGATACTTGTCGACGTGGTCTCTTTCCACATCCGGATGAGCTGCAGCCATCGGATGCGGGCTGCGCCGTCGTCATCGGCTACACGCCCTACATGCTTCTCTTGAAGGATAAGAAGGAGCGCCAAAGCCTGGTATCGGATTTGCTTCAGAGACCCACCGGTGGCCATCATAGAGTAATCCTTCTTTCTCATATGGCCGATACATTGGAAACTTTGATGGCCCATGACCTCCGGCTTTCCCATCGTATTGTCCTCCTGGCGGGAGAGCGGACGAAGCTCCCCTCTATCCGCTTGGTGGCGCCGGACGAGGAATACCTGGAGAAAAAGCCTTTGCCGGATATTCAGACCCTTTTCCGGCACCTTGAAACTTATCGTCCCGAAGAGATAGATGTAGAGTATCCGGTGAAAACGGATCTCCCGGCGTCTCTCTTTTCCCGCTCTTCTTACTCCGTTCGCGCCTTTGCCGGGGCTTATGAAGAGTTGGTAAAAGCCGCGCCGGCCCTTTCCTCACTGGATAAAGCCTGGGGCACAAAGGAGCAGTGGACAAGGTTTGCGAAAGAATGGAAAGAGACAGGATCTCTGGAAGGGATGGCGCAGAAACATTTCCGCCGCACTTCCTATTTCGCTTCGTTAGTGCAGCCGGTCTATGAAGGCCATGATGACTATGAGAAATGGTTACTGTGGCTGCTTTTGAAAGAGAAGGGCAGCAAAAATGGTTATCTGTCCTTTGCTGTCGGCCGCAGCCGTGAGTGGCAGGATTTGAAAGAGCATCTCTTTGTAGATTTGGCATTCATTCCTTCGGATAATAATCAGTTCGAAGAGTATGTGAAGAGCCGTAAAGATTTCATCAAAGACCAAACCGTCAATGCATCCTGGGTGCAGCGGTATCAGAATGAAATTCAAAAGAAGGGAAAGGATGCGATTTCCTACCTCTTTGAAGGAAGTGAATGGGAGTCTTTGCAGCTTTTCCAGTGTCTTTCGGATTATGAGTATGAAGAGAAGTGGATTCTCCGGCTTTTGGAAAATCATTTCCCTTCGCTCTACGAATATATGAAGCCTTTCGCTTTCACCGATCGCCAGACGCTGTGTCATGACCTGAATAGCACATTGACTCGCTATTTCGATAGATACAAGTGGCAAAAGCTTCAAAACCATGTGGCGCCGGACTTCAAAGCTTGGGTGGAGGAACTGGCGCAGGAAGGCCATCGGATCTATAACCATTTCCAGCCTCGGACGGCTCTCATGCAGCACAATCGTATGGATTTCACCAAAAGTAAGGTGTACTTTATCGACGCATTGGGGGTAGAGTACATCTCCTATATCCAGGAGCGCTGCAAAAAGTATGGGCTCACGATGGCGATGCAGATTTGCCACGGTTTCTTGCCTTCTATCACCAGTGAAAATACGGAATTCATGAATCGCCAGCCCAAGCCGGTGAACGTGAAGGAATTGGATGAGCTGAAGCATCACAGCACGGAATTCGACTACCAGAAGCAGAAGCTTCCTATCCATCTGTTCAAAGAATTGGAAGCCATCGATAAGGTGCTGGAAAGTATCCGCGATGGACTTATCCGAAAGGATATGAAGCAGGCCATCATCGTATCCGACCACGGAGCGACACGCCTGGCGGTCCTTTGCGAAGAAGAGAATGGCGCGGATTTCGTACAAGGAGAAAATAAAGGTGAGCATGGCGGCCGCTGCTGCAAAGTAGAGGAAAATCCGCATCTTCCTTATGCGGCCTATGAAAATGGCTATGCGATCCTGGCAAACTACAGCCGCTTCAAGGGCAGCCGCAAGGCAGAAGTGGAAGTCCACGGCGGGGCGACCTTGGAAGAGACGCTGGTGCCGCTGATCCGTATTTCCTTGCTGCCCGAGAATCCGCAAATCGGTTTCCTTCATGATCCGGAAGTGGTGAAGCTGAAGAAGAAGGAACCGGCGCAGATCGAGATTACCTCCAATTTTGACTTGGCAGAGCCGCGGCTCATTGTCCATGATAAGGATACGCAGACCGAGTACATCGGCGACTTGGATCGTAATTTCCGGCGGGCGGTATTCACCTTGACGGATATCAAGCGGCGCACGAAAGACTATACCGCTGACATCTATGACGGCGATAAACTCATGCGCGAAAATCTGCCTTTCCGCGTAGAAAAGGAAATGGCAAAGGATAACTTTGATGATTTGTTCTAGGAGAGGAAGGTGAAATAAATGGATGAGACTACGCAGGATGCTGCCTATGTGGAAAAGCTTCGAGATGCTTTTGATACGATGGCGGTGTATAAGGACTTGAAGAAGAACAATTTTATTTCTTCTTTCAAGCTCCCGTCCTTCATGCGCGACTGGATCCTTGGCCGCTTCCAGGATGAGGACGGCGAAATCGACGTGGACGAGACCAGTGACTTCATCCAACGGCTGATCCCGAAAAAGAAGGATTGGAAAAATATCCTGAATCGGATCAGCGTGGAGGGCGAGCAGGTGCAGTGCTTGACCAAGGTGTCGGTGAATATCGATATCAAGACGAACAAGGTCTCTTTTGCGCTTCCTGACTTCGGCTTGCCCTATAGCGATACCATCATTCTGGAAGAAGCGTGGGAAAAATACAGCAAAGAATTACTCAAAAATGAGGAAAGCTGGGGCATCGTGAAGCTGGGGTACCTTCCGCCGGAAGGTAAGGAAAAAGGCAAAGTGACCTTGGAGGGATATCAGGATTTCTGTCCCTATACCATCGACCTGGATGAATTCACCGCAGCCAGAGAAGATTTCACCATCGAAGAATGGGTGGATATCCTCCTGGGCGCCGTGGACTACAACGCTGCCGGCTATAAGGATATGCATCAGAAGCTAGCGGTATTGCAGCGACTTTTGCCATTCGTGGAAAAACGGATCAATCTTTTGGAGCTGGCTCCCGCAGGCACCGGGAAGTCCTATCTCTTTGGCCAGGTGAGCCGCTACGGATGGTTGGTTTCCGGTAAAGTGACCAGGGCAAAGCTCATTTATGACTTGGGCAAACATGCCGACGGCATCGTGGCGCTCCGTGATTTCGTGGCGCTGGATGAAATCCGCGAAGCGGAATACATGCAGGATACAGAAATCCAATCCGCGTTGCAAGCTATCATGGAAAACGGCAAGTACCGCGCGCCGGATAATCACGAAGTCAATGTGGATGCAGGGATTATTTTCTTGGGAAATATTGCCTCCGGCGCTATGAATGAATATACGAATATGTTCGAGGAATTGCCGAAGCCTTTCCATCAGCCGCAATTCCTGGACCGTATCCACGGCTTCATTAAGGGTTGGGATTTGCCGCGTATGACCGATGACTTGAAGGTATGCGGTTGGGCGCTGAATTCCGAATATTTCGCTACTATCATGCACATGCTTCGGGATGAATCGTCCTATCGCGCGGTAGTAGATGAATTGGTGGCACTCCCCAAAGGCGCCGATACCCGCGATACCGAAGCGGTGAAGCGTATGTGTACGGCTTATCTGAAGCTCCTCTTCCCGCATGTAAAGAGCGCTTCTGATATTTCCGCAAAGGATTTCAAGAAGTATTGCTTGAAGCCATCTATGGATATGCGGGCGATCATTCGCTTACAGATGGGATTTGCGGACTCTCAATATCAGGGGAAAATGATTCCGGAATTCACAGTCAAAGAAACAGAGGTGGCCTTTTGAAACGAGTGAAGGAAGAGCAGTGCATTAGCTGCAGAAAAAAGCCTTTGGAAAAGAATGAAATCGGTATCAATCAGAAGCTTTTGGGCTCGGATGTAGAACAGTTCTACTGTCTGGACTGTCTGGCAGACTACTTGGAAGTGGAGCCGCAAGACATACTGGACAAGATAGAAGAATTCAAATCAGAAGGCTGCAAGCTTTTCGAATAGGAAGTGATCATATGATTTATGCGGATCATGCGGCTACGTCTCCTTTGGACCCCCAGGCTTTCTCGATGATGGTGCCTTACCTGAAGGAAGATTTCGGAAATGCCTCTCAGCTCTACCGCTTTTCTAAAAAGAGCCGGGATGCACTCTCTTGGGCGAGAGAGACTATTGCCGGGTGCATTCATGCAGAGCCGGAAGAAATTTATTTCACATCCGGTGGTTCAGAGAGTGACAATTGGGCAATCAAGGGTCTTTTGGAAAAGGATGACACCCGTTATACCGTCACATCTTCTTTTGAGCATCATGCCATTTTGCACGCTTGTGAGACTATTCAGCGTTTTGGATTTCCTGTAGCCTATGTAGATCCCAACCATGAGGGACATATAACTGTAGAAGCGCTGGAAGAAAAACTTTCGACCCTTCCAGTCAAATTGGTTTCTATCATGATGTCCAATAATGAGATCGGCACCATCCAACCTATCAAGGAATTGTGCCGGCTGGCGCATGCCCATGGCGCTTTTTTTCACACCGATGCGGTACAGTCCATGGGGCATATCCCTATCGATGTGAAGGAGCTGGACGTGGATCTGCTTTCTGCTTCGTCTCATAAGTTCAATGGGCCGAAGGGCATCGGTTTCCTCTACATCAAAAAAGGAACGTGCATTCATCCGTACATGGATGGCGGCGCCCAAGAGCGTGGCCTTCGCGCAGGAACGGAAAATGTGGCGTCCATCGTGGGCATGGCGTGCGCTTTGAAGGGAAATGTAGAGGGGCTTGAAGCAAACCGGAAACATGTGCACAAGCTGGAGGAAATTCTTCTTGGTAAGCTTCGAGAAGCCAGTATACATTTCCAAAGAAATGGTACAGCGCCGCAGGTGCCGGGGAACATGAGTCTTTCTTTCCCCGGGCTGGAAGGCGAAATGCTTCTGCATCGCTTGGACCTGAAGGGCATTGCGGTATCTACCGGCTCGGCTTGTAACAGCAAGAAAACGGAGATTTCTTATGTGCTGCAATCCATTGGGCTGGAAGAAAGCTATGCACTGGGGACGATTCGTATTTCCTTAGGAAAAGACAATACGGAGGAAGAGGCGGCGCAAATCGCAGACGCGCTGATTCAGATTTCCAAGACAAAGTAATAAAAGACGGGTGAGAAGCATTTCCGTTTCTCCCCGTCTTTTCGCATGCCTTCATTATGCGTGGATATATGCGGCCATTTATGGTATCATATAGCAGTGAATGTCATAAAATCGGTATAAAGAATCTGAGGTGATGAAAGCGTATGGGAAATACGATCCGGTTGGTTCTTGGCGGTGCGCGGAGCGGGAAGAGCGAGTTCGCGGAGAAGCTGATGTATCATTCCACAGGGAAAAGGAAGGGATATATCGCCACTAGCCAGATTTTTGATGACGAGATGAAGTACCGTGTGATGCTGCATCAGGAGAGGCGTCCGAAGGAGTGGGAGACTTTCGAGGTGATGCATGACGCGGCAAGTGAGATAGGGAAGGTCCTTTCGGGGGCGGACGCTATCCTTTTTGACTGTATTACGATGTATGTGAATAATCTTCTGATGGATCACATGAAGGAGGTCTCGGTGGAGACTCTGGGCGTGGATGACTTGACGAAGCTCCAGGGGGCTTTGGAGAGGGATCTGGCGGCCATGTTTGATGCGATTTCTAAGGTAGATGGTAAGGAAATCATTTTCGTATCCGATGAGCTGGGCATGGGTATCGTGCCGGCGAATGCGATGAGCCGGGTATACAGGGATCTTGTGGGGCTTGCGAATCAGTATATCGCGAAGCGCTCCGACAAGGTATATCTTTCGGTGGCAGGGATTACGATAGAGCTCAAAGAAAGAGGAGTGGAGTTATGATGAAGACAACGAAAAAGGTCATGTTTCAGGGAACCAGTTCTCATGTAGGTAAGAGTATCCTGTGTACGGCTTTTTGCCGGATTCTGGCGCAGGATGGGTATCTGACGGCTCCTTTCAAGGCGCAGAATATGGCGCTGAATTCTTATGTGACTCGTTCCGGCGGGGAAATGGGACGCTCTACGGTGGCCCAGGCGGAAGCGGCCGGTGTGGATCCCATCGTGGAAATGAATCCGGTGCTTTTGAAGCCTACAGGAAATTCTTGCTCTCAGGTGGTACTCCTGGGTGAGTCGGTGGGAAATTATAGCGCTTCGGAGTACCAGAATCGCTACAGCCAGAAGGCTTGGGCTAGTGTGCAGAAGGCCATGGACTATATGCAGAGCCATTTCGATGTGCTTGTCATCGAAGGGGCAGGGAGTCCGGCGGAAGTGAATCTGAAGAAGAATGATATCGTCAATATGCGTATCGCCAAGGAGTTCAATGCGCCGGTTTTCCTCATCGCGGATATCGACCGCGGCGGCGCTTTGGCGTCCATCGTGGGCACTTTGATGCTTCTCGATGAGGATGAAAGAGCGCTGGTGAAGGGGCTCATCATCAATAAGTTCAGAGGGGATATCACGCTGCTCTATCCTGCGCTGGATTTCCTGAAGGAAAAGACCGGCGTGCCGGTACTGGGGGTCATCCCGTTCCTGGATAAGCTGGGCATCGATGATGAGGACTCTGTTTCCTTGCAGGATATCCCGACGGATCATGTGATGAGAGATATCCATATCGCCGTGATGCAGACACCGAAGATTTCCAATTTCACGGACTTCGATGCGCTGGCTCATGAGCCGGATGTGAATGTCCGCTTCGTGCAGAAGGGGGATATCATCGGCCATCCGGACCTCATCATGCTGCCGGGCTCGAAGAATACGACGGAGGATCTCCTGTATCTGAAGCGCCAGGGCTATGCGAAGGAAATCGTAGAGCTGGCGGAGTCCGGGGTGCCGGTGATCGGTATCTGCGGCGGCTACCAGATGCTTGGCGAGAAGGTGTGCGACCCGCTCCATGTGGAAAGCCAGAATGATGAAGTGGAAGGCCTCGGGCTCCTGCCATACGAGACGTCCATGCATGGCAAGAAGAATACCTACCAGGTGCTTTTCGACTGCGAGAGCCTGCCATTCCTGGATATGGAATTCTCCGGCAAGGGCATGCGTGGCTATGAAATCCATATGGGCGAGACCACGCTGACGAAGGAGGCCCAGGCCCTCTTCCATATCACCCAGAGAAGTGAGTCGGCGGTGGACCTGATGGATGGGTATATCAATGAGAAGCACAATGTCTTTGGCACCTACTGCCACGGCATTTTCGATAATGATGAAATCCGCCGCGCTATGATCAATGCGCTCAGAAAGAGAAAAGGTCTCGAAGAGCTGCCGATCCAGTTCCGTTACCGGAAATATAAGGAATCGGAATTTGATCGCCTGGCCAAGACAGTGCGGGAGCATTTCGATATGGATGAATTCTACCGCATCCTGGAGAACAAGTAAGTGGAGGGCTGGTTACTAGCTGCCATCTTAGCGGTGATCCCTGTAGCTGCCTTGGTGGTGGATACGGTATTTGGCGATCCCAGGTCCGACTGGCACCCGGTGGTATTGATCGGGCGGGTGATTTCTTTCTATGAAGGGATTCTCTATCCGAAGAAGGGTGCTTCCCATGGAAATACATTTCTCCGCGGCATGCTGACGGTGCTTTTGGTGCTGGCGACGGTGGGAATTGTCGTGGGCATCCTCATCTGGATTTCTCACTTGGGCGGCGTCCTCCTCTATGCGGCGGTGAGCACGGTGGTCTTGTACTTCACCATCACCCCGCGGGCCCTGGCGCGTGACGGCCTTGAAATCTACCATCTCCTGAAGGATGGAGATATCGTGCTGGCGAGAAAGCGGCTCAGCTGGATCGTGGGCCGCGATACGGAGAACCTGGAGGAAGGCGACATCGCCCGCGGCACCATCGAGACGGTGGCGGAGAATACAACGGACGGTATCATCTCGCCGCTGTTCTATTTCCTTCTCTTTGGGCCCGTCGGTGCGGCGCTGTATCGCGCAGGAAATACGATGGACTCCATGCTGGGCTACAAGAATGAGCGGTATCTCTACTTCGGCCGCTTCGCTGCGCGCCTGGACGATGTGCTGAACTATATCCCCGCGCGGCTCACATTTCTCCTTTTCGTGGCGGCGTCTTTCCTGATGCAGCTGGACTGGAGAAATGCGATTTCTATCGGCCTTCGAGATGCGCCGAAGCATCCGTCTCCAAACGGCGGCTATGCGGAGGCTACGGTGGCCGGCGCTATGCATGTGCGCCTTGGCGGCTACAATTACTATGAAGGGAAACCGGAATTCCGCGAGTACATGGGGGATGCCGATACGCCTCTGAAGGCGGATCATATCATGACTTCGATCATGCTGATGTATGGCGCGACTGTGCTTTTCATCGCGGCGGAGTCGGCTTTGATTTTTATGCTTTGGTGATGGAATGAATGCATTTTTAGTGGGGCTCCAGTTTCTGACCCGTATCCATATCTCCGACCGGACGGTGTGGAATGATGAAGAATTTGGCAAAAGTGTCAGCTATTTCTCGGTGATCGGCTGGATCATCGGTGCTTTCATGTGCCTCATTTATTTTTTGATGAAGCCACTGGATACGCCGCTCTTGACGGCTTTCCTCATCGTGGTAGGGGAGCTTTTCCTCACCGGCGGCACTTTGGCGGATGGTCTCATGGACTCGGCGGACGGCCTTTTCTCGGGGCGCTCGAAGGAGCGGACTTTGGAAATCATGAAAGATAGCCTCATCGGCTCTTTCGGCATGTTGTCCATTATCATTTATATGATCCTGACCACCCTGTGCCTCGCGTCGGCGACGGAGTCTCTCTACATGGTGCTCGTCGCTATGCCGACTTTGGGCCGGCTCAATGTGGTGGTGAGCATCTGCGAATATCCCTACGCTCGCCCATATGGCATGGGGAAATCCTTCGCCGCTTACCGCAGTAAATATGCTGTGGAGGTCGCAGCACTTACGGCCGCTTTGCCAGCGCTCATTTTCGGCTTCCAGTACCTGGTGCTGGCCGGCGCGGCGCTCCTCATGGGGCTGTATCTCAATCGCTGGGTCGTGAAGAAAATCGACGGCACCACCGGGGATACCTATGGTTTTGTGAATCAGCTCACAGAGATGGGCATTGCTTTGTTATTTGTGATCATTACAAGGGGGAGTGTATGGCATATCTAGTCAGTTCGCCGGGTTCCTGCGGCGAATTCATCCAAGGCTATATGGCCGGCGCCTCCTTCATGGTCACCTGTCCCATCAATCGCTACGCAGTGGCTATGGTGGATGAGAAGGAAATCGGACCGCTGCCGGAGAAAGCGGCGCGGGCGGCTGCGGCTGCGGCGTCCTACTTGGGCGAGAGCGCAGAGATGCTCCCGGTGCGGCTGATTTCCTCTATCCCGAAAGGGAAGGGCCTCGCCTCGAGCACTGCCGACATCAGCGCCGTAGCCCAGGCCGTGGCGCTGCACTTTGGGAGAAAGCTTTCCATGGAGGAAATCGCGAAGATTGCGCTCTCCATCGAGCCAAGCGATGCCACCTTCTTCGAAGGGGTGGTGCAATTTGACTACCGCGAAGGGAAGCTCATCCGTCCCATGGGACTTTGCCCGGCCATGGATATCTTGATCTACGACTGCGGCGGCGAAGTGGATACCATGGCTTTCAATTCCAGAAGTGATCTCATTTCTTTGCAGAAAAGCAATGAAGAGGAAATCAAGAGAGCCCTCGCCCTTTTCGAGCGGGGCATCCGCACCCAGTCCATCGAGGACATCGGCGAGGCGGCGACGATCAGTGCTTTCTGTAACCAGAAAATTTTGTATAAAAAGCAGCTTGAAGATTTCCACAGGATCGGCTTAAGCCTTGGTGGTAAAGGCGTCATCTGCGCCCACAGCGGCACCGTCCTAGGCCTCATCCTGCCCCCCGGCGCCGACGCCGAACCGGTGAAACAGGCCATCGAGAAGGAAGTAGAACAAGTCACCTTCCTCGACCACGTAAGCCTCACCAATCGGGGCATGCAGGTGGAAGTGGTGTAGTCTTTAGTCGTTTAGTTGTTTAGTGATCAGTGATCAGTGATTAGTGATTAGGGCGCGCTTGCCTATAGCGAGAGATAGCGCTTCAAAGTGTAGCCTCTTCTTCAAACAATGCGGTTAAGTTAAATATTTAAATCCCAGCGGTTAAGGCACTATGTTTCGCAAGCCCTACATGAGTCGCCCCTTGGAGAAGGGGCCGCCCAATAGGGCGGGATGGAGTGCCTCGTAGAGGCACAACTTCATGCAAAACTCTTAGCAAACATTAGCATGCTTTGGGCTACTGCTCTGAGCATGTGCCTACAGCGCATTCCATCCTCCGCTAACGCGCGCCCCTTCTCCAAGTAATGCTGTTAAGTTAAGAATTTTAAATACCAGCAGGTAGAATCGTTATGTTACGCAAGCGCTAGGGAGTAGCCCCTTGGAGAAGGGGCGCGCGATAGCGGAGGATAGAAATGCGCCAAAGGCGCATAACTAGCACTAGCGGAATCGTGCCAAATTGTACGAAAACATCGGCATGCTTGTGGCTATTGCTGATTATGCACCTACGGTGCATTTCTATCCGGCCCTATCGGGCGACCCTTCTCCAAGGGTCTACTTTCTTAGGACTATACTAACAAATCGATACATTACCCCAGCATAATTTCCTTAACTTAACTGCATTTTTGAATAGGGATCGCAAGAGCGATAGAGGTTGACGCATCGCGTTTCCTCTGCGAGCCAACCCCCTTGAATCCCCCTTCCAGAGGAAGGGGGTAAATTGTAGTAAAAAAAGGTGTGATCGTATGACAGAAAAGTCTGCCCGTCATGGGGGCGATGTATTCGGACTGTCCGCGGCCGAGCAGGAAAAGGTCTTGGATTTTTCCATCAATATCAATCCACTGGGGCTTTCGCCTTTGGGCAAGGAAGCCCTTTTGCATTCCTGGGAGAGGGAGGCGCTCCGGTATCCCGACGTGGAGTGCCGGGCGCTGCTTGCTGCGATTTCCAAGCGCTATGGCGTACCCACCGATACCATCGCGCTAGGAAATGGGGCGACGGAGCTGATGTACAAGCTCCTTTCTCTCTTGAAGCCCACGAAGGTCTTAGTGCCGGCACCGTCTTTCAGCGAGTATCGCCTGTCGGCAGAGGCAGCGGGCTGCGAAGTGGAGAGTTTCCTTCTTCGTAAAGAAAATGGTTTCCGCCTGCCTTTGGAAGAAATCCGCCGGAAAATGGCGCATCACTCTCTCCTGTACCTGGGCCATCCGAATAATCCCGATGGCCAGCTCTTGCATGCAGACGATTTCCATGCGGTCATGGCTATGGCAGAGGAGAGGGATGCTTTCGTCATCATCGATGAGTCGTTCATCGATTTCGCGCCTGAGGGGATTTCTTATCGAGACGAATTGGTCAAATCCGACCATGGCGCGGCGGTCATGTCTTTGACGAAATTCTATGCGGTGCCGGGACTTCGCATCGGCTGCGCCTTCATGGCGCCGGCTTTGTGCGAGAAATTGAAATCCACCCTGATTCCCTGGAATGTGAATGGTCTCGCCCAGCTCTATATGACGGCGGCGCTGTCGGACACGGCGTATCAGGCGGAGACGGTGGCGTATAGCGGGGCGCGGCGGAAGGAATTGGTAGAAGGGCTTTCCGCTATTTCCGATATAGAAATCCTTCCGGGCTGCGTGAATTTCATCCTATGCGGCCTTACAGGAACCTTTGAGGCCGCGAAGGTGCTCCAAGAGGCTCTTTTCCCATACCATATCTTCATCCGCCAGTGCGGAAACTACGAAGGCCTCGATGATTCTTATTTCCGCGTAGCCGTCAGGCCGCCGGAGGAGAACGAGAAGCTTCTTGCGGCGCTGCGCGATGTATTCATAAAGGATGGTCCAAACTTATGATCACACTCTACCTCGTCCGTCACGGAGAAACGGAATGGAATAAATCGGGCCGCTACCAGGGCTCTACCGATGTGGCCTTATCTGAAATGGGCCTTGCCCAAGCCGAAAAAACAGCGGAATATTTCGAAAATATTTCCTTAGATGGCGTGATTTCCTCGCCGCTCCAAAGAGCGAAAGTCACCGCCGAAGGCATCGCGAAGACCCATGATCTTCCGCTGGAAACCACGCCGGCCTTACAGGAGCTCTGCTTTGGCGACTGGGAAGGGAAGAGCTTCGGTGAAATCGATAAGCTCTGGCCCGGTATGATGGATGAGATGTACCACCATCCCGATCAGCTCCGTCTGCCACATGGCGAATCCTTCCTGGACTGCCAGAAACGCACCATGGCCTTCATCGATGAGCTCTTGCAGCGGGACGATAACAAATCCTATGTGATCGTGAGCCACGGCGCCGCCATCCGCACCATCATCTGCGCCCTGCTGGACATCCCCCTGGCCCGCTCCTGGAATATGGGCCTTTCCAATGCCAGTGTCACCACCATCCGCCACTATGTGGGCGAAAAAAATCTGGCGGACCTCAATGTGCTTTTCACGCTGAACCAGACCTATCACCTAGAAGACCTGGCGACGCCGCATAATTATGGTAAATAGAAATACAAAAACGCCTCGGGCAGCAGTCTGAGGCGTTTTCTTTTGCGATACATGCCCTCTTCTTTGTTGGGGGGTAATGTTGTCAAGCTAAGAATTTTATGCTAAGGCTATGCATTGATTTGTTTTTCTAGCCCTACGTGAGTAGCCCCTTGGAGAAGGGTCGCGCGATAGCGCCGGATAGAAATGCGCCGAAGGCGCATG
>CAVEMF010000002.1:0-21592 GCA_963616715.1 Ruminococcus bromii
TGTCTCCCGTCTTCCTAAGCCTATATTTCTAAACTTCATTTCACTGCCCCTGGGGGGCTTACCATTCACATGTATAGCAGTGACCTATCGGGGAAGTTCGCAAAGGAGAGAATCATGCGTGCAATCATTGATATGGGTACCAATTCGGTCCGCCTTTTGACGGCAGAGAAGGATGAGAAAGGGGATTGGAAGGTCTTGAGCAAGGACCTTCGCAGCACACGCCTCGGCGAGGGGATGACTGACAAGGCGTGCATCGGCGAGGGGCCGAAGGAGCGGACGCTCAAGGCGCTGATGGAATTCACGGCGGCGGCAAAGCTGCAAGGAGCCGGCGAAATCTATGCCTATGGCACTTCCATCATGCGAGATGCCTGCAATGGTGCGGAGTTTGCTGACGAAGTGACGGCAGCTACCGGTGTGCCGGTCAGGATCCTCACCGGCAAGGAAGAAGCTTACTACAGCTATATCGGCGCGGCCGGCACGTCGGGGGTCCTGACGTCGGTGGTGGATATCGGCGGCGGGTCTACGGAGTTCTGCGTGGGCTTTGGCAGCGATGTGGGCGTGCGTCATAGTTTCCGCCTTGGCTGCGTGCGCTGCTCGAAGCAGTTCGACACCACCACGGCCCGGGGACTGGCGGAACTGAAGAAGCATTGCTTTGAAATGTTCCGACAGACGGATCTCATGGAGTCTATGCGAAATGTGAAGCGCTGGATCGCCGTGGGCGGCACGGTGACATCTCTGGCTGCGGTGCTGCAGGAGCTAGCGGTCTATGATTCCTCCAAGGTGCAGGACTATGTGATTCACCAGGATGATGTGGCCGCGATTTTAAAGAAGCTGTCTGCCATGTCTTATGATGACAAATGCCACTTGAAGGGCCTCCTACCGGCCAGGGCGGATATCATCGTGGCGGGTGTGGCGATCCTTGATAGCTTGATGGAATATTTTGCTCTTTCGGAAATAACGGTAAGTGACCGGGATCTGTCGGAAGGGCTCTTGGATGCGGATACGCTGAAGCCCAATGAAGAATAAAAAAGATTTCATGGAGAGGGTCCTCTCCTGTGCCAAAGAAAACAAGCTTTGGGAAAAGGGAAGCTCCATCCTGGCTGCCGTGTCCGGCGGGCCGGACTCTATGGGGCTTTTACTTTTTTTGAAGGAAATAGAAAAACGTGAGTCCCTTCGTATCGGCTGCTGCACGGTGCAGCACCATCTCCGCACCGAGGCGGAGGAGGAGACCGAGTATGTGCGGAAGGTTTGTGACGAGCTTTCTATTCCTTTCTATCGCAGGGATGTGGATGTGCGAGGGGCCATGGAAAAGGGCGAGGGGTCCCTCGAAACGGTAGCCAGGGAGCTGCGCTATGAAGCTCTTCGGCAGGTCGCGGCGGAAGCGGGCTATGACGCTATCGCTGCGGCTCATCATGCGGACGACCAGGCGGAGACCATTCTCTTTCATTTCCTCCGGGGTAGCGGGGCCAGGGGGCTTGCCGGCATGAGTCCAAGAAATGGCGATGTAATCCGTCCCTTCCTCTCGGTGACGAAGAAGGAAATCGAAGAATTTTTGGAAAATTTTCCGTATCGCTATTTTCACGACGCCACCAATGAGGAGCTGACGGCGGATAGAAATAAAATTCGCCATCTCCTTTTGCCGGAGCTTTTACGGTATAGTCCGCAGCTCACGAGCCATCTCCTGCAGATGGGAGAGATTTTCCGCGAGGAAGACGCGTACTTAGCGGACGCGGCCCGCCGGTGGATTAGCGACTATGGCGGTGAAGGGGCAGGGGAAATTTTTATTTTCCGAAAGGATTTTGAGACGATACCGGTGGCCCTTGCGCGGCGGGTGCTTCGGAAAGTGGCGGCGTCTATTTCCTGCGAGACGGCGGATTTCCAAGGCATCGAGCGCATGCGAAGGCTGGCGCTTTCCGGCGCCAATGGCGCTGTCACGTCGGCCGCCGGCGTGGTGATGGAAAAGGGCGCGCAGGATTTATATTTCTATGAAGGAAATACAAAAGAAGGGAAGGGGCAGCGCCCGCTGGTGCGGCTCTACTCCCATTATGTAAAATTTGCGAAAAAACAGGTGGATAATACGGCCTGTGCTGATATAATAGGGTACAACGATATAGGAGAGGAAGTGTGCGGTCCGTGGCGGATGGTCAAGGAAATCCGGCGGCCGAAGGTGCTTGCGAAGAACCAGTGCTTGCTTCCTTTGGAAATCGGTCGGCGCGTCCATTTGCGGCTGGCGAGGAAAGAGGATACCATGACGCCTCGGGGTATGACCCAAGGGAAGTCTCTCTTCCGCTTGCTGCAGGAGGCGGGGATCTCACCATCGGCTAGGCCTTTGTGGCCCATCATCGCCGATGAAAAGGAAGTGTACTGGCTCGGATTTCTAAGGGGAAGCGCTCACGCCTCAAAGGCGCACGCAGAGGATTGTATCCTCATCACACTATCCTGGGTAGATAAGGAGTTTGAACCATGAAAAATTTAGAAAAAGATATCAAAACTGTTTTGGTCACCAAAGAACAGATCGCTGCTAGAGTGAAGGAAATCGGCGCAGCCATCACCAAAGACTACGAAGGCAAGGATGTGGTCTTGGTGGCTATCCTCAAAGGGGCGATGCCATTCCTTTGCGACCTGATGCGGGAAATCGACCTGCCGGTCACTTTGGATACCATGTGCGTTTCCAGCTATGGCAATAGCACCGTTTCCAGCGGCCATGTGAAAATCAAAAAGGATCTGGACAAGGACATCCGCGGCAAGCATGTCATCGTGGTAGAAGACATCATCGACACCGGTATCACCCTGTCGAACCTCCTGCCGCTTCTGCAGAGCCGCGGCGCTGCGTCGGTAGAATTGGCCGTCTGTCTCGACAAGAAGGAACGCCGGGAAGCAGAAGTCCATGTGAAATACATCGGCTTTGAAATCCCCGACGAATTCATCGTGGGCTACGGCTGCGACTACGCCGAGAAATACAGAAACCTGCCGGACGTGTGCGTGCTGGCGAGCAAGGCGTACCAAAATATGTGAGATGATGGCTAGTGGGTTAGTGATCAGTGATCAGTGATTAGTGATCAGTACGCGAGTAGCGGTCGAGACAGTAGGCATTTTGCCGCTATGGGGGAAAGTGGTCGGTAGTCGGGACGCGTTTTGCTTTCACGTCAACTTTGTATTTCTACTGCTAGTGCGGATAGATCCTTCGCTATGCTCAGGATGACGGAGTGGGGGAGGAGATAGTAAGCACGCATAGGGCTAGTGCGGAATGAAAGTCCTTGTTCCTCGGTCGTTTTTCCCTCTAGCCCGTCATCCTGAGCGCTGCGAAGGATCTATCCGGCACTAGCGGTATAAATGTCGAATTGACATAAAAAGCCAAACGCGTCCTGATCACTGACCACTGACCACTAAATCGATAGCGGCGTGAATACAGAGTAGACACGAAAACCAGACGCGTCCTGATCACTAATCACTAATCACTGATCACTAAACCACTAGCCTTAAAAAACTCATTGCCTATATTTATAAGAATATGTTAAAATAAATCATTATTGAAAGATTTCAATCCAGGTCATACAGATGGGGTGAAAACCTGTAGAATGGGTCGTTTGTATTTCGCAAAGAAATATAGAGAAGGAGGAAAATATTGAGTAAATTTGTAAAGAATGTGGCTCTCTATGTGCTTTTGATCATCATAGCGGTGTCCATATTCAATACCTTTGTGCATCCCCAGGAAAAGCATTCGGAGATCACCTATAGCGACTTCATCGCTCAGGTAGAGAAGAAGAATGTAGACTCTGTAACGATGACGAATAATTCCATCACCGGTAAGCTGAAGGATGGCACGGAATTTGCTACCTATGCACCGGACAATGATGCCACTCTTCTGCCGACTTTGACCAAAGGCGAAGTGGTCATCACTGCGAAACCGCCGGAACAGCCGGCTTGGTGGATGAGCCTGCTCTCCTCCTTGCTGCCGATCATCATTCTGGTAGGCGTGTGGTTCTGGATCATGAACCAGACCCAGGGCGGCGGCGGACGTGTCATGAGCTTTGGTAAATCCAGAGCAAAAATGACTGCCGAAGGCCAGGTCCATGTCAACTTCTCCGACGTAGCCGGTGAAGATGAAGCGAAGGAAGAGCTTTCCGAAGTGGTAGACTTCCTGAAAAATCCGGGCCGCTATACCGCTATCGGCGCGAAAATCCCGAAGGGCGTCCTCCTGGTAGGGCCTCCCGGTACCGGTAAAACTCTTTTGGCCAAAGCCGTAGCCGGGGAAGCAAAGGTTCCTTTCTTCTCCATTTCCGGCTCTGACTTCGTAGAAATGTTTGTCGGCGTCGGCGCCTCCCGCGTCCGCGACCTCTTCGCGCAGGCAAAGAAGAATGCACCCTGCATCGTCTTCATCGACGAAATCGATGCGGTGGGTCGTCAGAGAGGCAGCGGCCTCGGCGGCGGACACGACGAACGCGAACAGACACTGAACCAGCTTCTGGTCGAAATGGATGGCTTTGGCTCCAACGAAGGCATCATCACCTTGGCGGCAACGAACCGTCCGGATATTCTGGATCCGGCACTGCTTCGTCCCGGCCGCTTTGACCGTCGCGTGGTGGTAGGTCGTCCTGACCTCCGCGGCCGTATCGCGATCCTGAAAGTCCATGCAAAGAACAAACCGCTGGAACCGGATGTGAATCTGGAAACCATCGCGAAGAAGGTACCGGGCTTCACCGGTGCGGACATCGCAAACCTGCTGAATGAAGCAGCTCTTCTGGCCGCTCGTGCTAACAGAAAGACCATTTCCATGGCCGATTTGGAAGAAGCCAGCGAAAAGGTCAGCTACGGTCCGGAAAGAAAGAGCCACAAGGTCAGCGAACAGGAAAGAAAGATCACCGCTTACCACGAATCCGGCCATGCCATCATGGCAACCCTTTTGAAGGATGCAGACCCGGTACACAAGGTCACCATCATCCCCAGAGGCCAGGCCGGTGGCTACACCATGATGCTTCCTCATGAGGAACGCTCCTTCATCACCAAGTCTCACCTCTTGGCACAGCTTCGCGTCGCATTGGGCGGCCGCTGCGCTGAGCAAATCATTTTCAATGAAATCTCCAGTGGTGCTTCCGGCGACCTGCAGCAGGTGACCGGGATCCTGCGCAAGATGATCATGGAATGGGGCATGAGCGAACGCTTGGGACCGATGATTTTCGGCGAGCACCAGGAACAGATCTTCCTGGGCAAGCAGCTGGGCTCTGAAAGAAACTACGGCGAAGCCGTAGCCACCATCATCGATGAAGAAATGCACAAGTACCTGGACGAAGCTTACAACGACACCATGGCTACCTTGACGGCCCACATGGAAGTCCTGGAAGCGATGGCGCAGGCACTTCTCAAAGTCGAAACCATCGATAGCAAAGAAGTGGAAAACCTCTTCAAGTATCACTCCCTCTATGCACCGGGAGATGAACCGAAGACCGAGAGCGAAGAAAGCCCCTTCCTTCCGCCTATGCCGAAGGACGAAGGCCCGATCTCCTCTGTCTATAGCGAAGAATAAAATAAAAAAGCATTGGGAAATTGTTTCTCAATGCTTTTTGTTTTTTATAGTTAGTGATCAGGGCGCGCCTTCCGCTAAGTAACCTCCTTCCTTTGGAAGGAGGTTACTTAGCGGAAGCGGTGGAGGTTGGCTTCGATATATATCAGAAGATGAAGCTTATAGTAATCTTTGCAAAATGAGGAAGCAAGGAATCGCGTCCTGATTACTGATTACTAATCACTGACCCCTCAATCGATAGCGTCAACCAATCGTTCCTGTTGATTTCTTTGAATCGTTGTCGTAAAATACAAATAGAAAAGGTGCTATCCGGCGATGGCTTAGCCCCAATTTATAGAAGCAGAAGAACCGCCGACCTTAGGACAGTAGGGCGGCTTTTCTGTTGGTGAACTATTTTACTGCGAGGGAACCGCTGATTAAATCATTTTCAGAAATCATTCTTAAATTTTTATCCAAGACAAGGAAAGGAAATCCGCGAATAGTGAACTATTCGCGGATTTCTTTGACGCAGTATTGGATAAAAATTTTTATGATTTCTGAATCTTTGATTTAATCAGTGGTTCCCAATATACAAAGGAGTAAGAGCAGGACAAAAGCGAGGAAATCGTATTTCGTCATAACGCACCACCCCTTTCTTTGGAAAGTCCGGGGCCAGAGTTTTTTGCCGTACCTAGGGAAGCACTGATTAAAACGCTTTTCATCTGAATTTCTGGCCCAATGGCGCAATACTTCGTCGGACTCCCCCTTAAATACTTCGGTATTCGCGGGGAATTCCTCCTCGTCTTGCACCATTGGGCTTTTCAGAAATTCAGATGGCGATTTAATCAGCGCTTCCCTAGTCACGGAGATAGCACCTCGTTTGTATTGTAGCATAGCAAAAGGCGTTTTGGAAAATATTTTTCTAAAGCGCCTTTTGTTATGGAAAAGAAAATGAATTTTGAAATTGTGTTTTGCGAGGAGCTGACAAGAAATTTTTGGATGTAGCCAATGGCTATTGTTTTTCTTTATCCTCTTTCGTAAAATGAAATCAGAAAGTAGAAATATGTGAGGCAGCAATGAAGCGCGCCCTGATCACTCAATCGATTACAGAAAAGGAGAAAAATATATGCGTATACAGGATGGCATTTGCAAATTGGCCGTGGTGCAGGCGGAGCCGAAGGTGTTTGATACGGCGGCTTGTGTGGAGAAGGTGCTGGTGAAATTGGAAGAGGCGGCGTCTCATGGGGCGAAGCTCATTGTATTTCCAGAGCTCTTTATCCCAGGCTATCCCTATGGCATGACCTTTGGTTTCGCTACGGGAAAGAGAAGCGAAGCGGGGCGGGTGGATTGGAAGCGCTACGCCGATGCGTCGATCATTGTGGGCGGCGAGGAAACGAAGACCATCGTAGAAAAGGTGAAAGAGTACAAAGTATGGGTGAGCCTGGGACTTTCGGAAAGGGATCCGGTGTCCGGGACGCTGTACAATTCCAATATTTTTATTTCTCCCGAAGGCGAAGTGACGCTGCATAGAAAGCTGAAGCCCACGGGGCAGGAGCGCTGCGTGTGGGGTGATGCGGATAAGGATTATTTCCCGGTGGTGGAGACGCCCTGGGGTCCTATGGGCTGCATGATTTGCTGGGAGAGCTACATGCCTCTGGCACGGATGGCTCTCTACAAGAAGGGCATCAGTCTGTATATTTCCTGCAACACCAATGACAACGCCGAGTGGCAGCACACGATCCGCCACATCGCGCTCGAAGGGCGCTGCTATGTGGTGAACTGCGATATGATCATCACGAAGAATTCCTACCCGAAGGATCTGGCCACCGGCTACGAAGTGGCAGCCCAGCCGAAGAGCGTTCTCTGCCGCGGTGGCAGCTGTGTCATCGATCCCTACGGCCGCGATGAGTCTGAGACCGTGTGGGATATGGAACGCATCATCTACGCGGACCTGGATATGTCCAAGGTTCCCGCGAGCCGCATGGAGTTTGACCCCTGCGGGCACTACGGAAGGGCGGATGTGTTTGAATTTGGGTTTGAGGATAAGTGATCTAGTGATTAGTGGTCAGTGATCAGTGATCAGGGCGCTGTAGGTGGCGATTTCCTAAATCAAATAAAAAGCTGAGAAAATGGGGTATCTATTTTCTCAGCTTTTTTGTTTAATGATAACGGAACAGAAATCGTATCCATTTTAGAAAAGACATGTCCGGGGTACTGATCGCTGACTACCGATCACTGATCACTGACTACTTTTCCCTTGCCCTCCCCTCTGATAGCGTGCTATTATATGGAGACACAACAGTTTATAAACACGGACAAAGGTCTAAGGAGAAGGGGATGAGGTCCAAGGGAAGGTCGCTGCATGAAATTAAGAAGCGGCGTGAGTTTTGAAATATGGGAATGTGACTCAACTTTTCAAACTGGCGGCGCTTTCTGATTTGTGCGCCGCACCTCCCCTTGCCCCCTGACCCTTCCCCCTTGAACCATTTATGCTCCTTGAAGGAGGATTGTATGGTAGGAAATCAAATGAGAAGGAAGGCGGCTTTGGCGCTGGCGGCGATGGCGCTCATTGGCGCTGTCTCCGGCTGCGGACAGGCGCAGCCAAAGAGCGCGGCGGTGTCTGTCAAAGCCTTGAAAGTCTTGAAGCAAGACGTGGCTGTGGCGAAGCAGTACGCCGGGCAGGTGAAGTCTGTGGATGCCGTGGTGATCAAGCCGAAGGTGTCCGGCAGCATTGTGGAGAAATATATTTCCAGCGGCCAATTTGTAGAGAAGGGACAGGCGCTCTATAAGATCGACGATCGCCAGTACTCCACCGATGTGCTGTCGGCGGCGTCCAATGTGGATAAGGCGCTGACGACGCTGAATAATTCGCAGATCGATCTCAATCGCTACGAGAAGTTGGCGGCCACCGGTGCCATTGCGGAGCAGACGCTGACGACCCAGCGGGCTACGGTGGATACGAATCTGTCCAATTATAAAAATATGCAGTCTCTCTTGCAGAAGGCCCAGGAAAGTCTGGACGATACCATCATCCGCGCGCCGATCTCCGGCAAGCTCTCTGTAGATGATGTGGCGACGGGCACCTATGTGACTGCCGGAAATACGGCGCTGGTGTCTGTGGGGGCGGTGAGTCCGATTTACGTGCAGTTCTCCATCAGTGAAAATGAGCTCTTGAATTATCAGACGAATAACCATATTTCCAAAGAGGAGCTCCGCAGCCTTACGCCGACGGCCACTTTAACCTTGAGCAATGGCAAGAAGCTTTCGGAAACGTCTACCCAGTACGTGATGGACCGCGAGGTGTCTCAGAGCACCGGCACCATCACTATGAAGGCGATTTTCCAAAATGAAGAACATTACCTCCTGCCGGGCATGTTTGCCCGCATCACTTTGACTAGTCCGAAGCAGCAGGATGTGCTCCTGGTGCCGGAAAGAGCGGTGCAGCAGGTGCTGGATAAATCCTTCGTCATTGTGTGCGGCGAAGATAATAAATCGGTTTCCAAAATCGTCACCTTAGGCGACAAGGTGGGCAGCTACTATATCGTAAAGAGCGGCCTTACGGAAAATGATACGGTGGTGGTGGAAGGCCTGACCAATCTCAAAGAAGGCCAGGAGCTTGCTATCACCATGTCCACACCGGAAGAGCTGTCGCTTTCGCTTAGTGATGAAGAGTAGTAATTAGTGATCAGTGATCAGTGGTTAGTGGTTAGTGATTAGTGATTAGTGGTCAGTGGTCAGTGATCAGTGACCACTGATTACTAAATCGATAACAGTCTCATCGATAATAGAGCAAGCAGTCAAATGAGCCCTGATCACTGACTACTGATTACTGATTACTAAATCGATAGCGGTCTCACTGATAATAGAGCAAGCAGTCAAACGAGCCCTGATCACTAACTACTGACTACTGATTACTAAATCGATAGCGGTCTCACTGATAATAGAGCAAGCAGTCAAACGAGCCCTGATCACTGACCACTGATTACTAAATCGATAACAGTCTCACCGATAATAGAGCAAGCAGTCAAATGCGCCCTGATCACTGATCACTGACCACTAATTACTAAACCTATAGCATTTATCCCCGTTTTCATCGGAGGCAATATGTCAAAATTCTTTATACGGCGGCCGATCTTTGCCATCGTGGTGTCGCTGATCATCGTGCTCTTGGGTACGATTTCCTTGGTCAGTCTCCCGATCGCGCAGTATCCGCAGATTTCCCCGCCAACCATCAATTTGTCCGCCAGCTATACCGGCGCTAACGCGGAGACGGTGAATCAGACCGTGGCGCAGGTGCTGGAAAATCAGCTGAACGGCATCGAGGGCATGGACTATATGTCCTCCACCTCGTCCAATAGTGGCAGCTACAATCTGTCCATCGTTTTTGATCTGGATACGGACGGAAATACGGACTCTGTCAATGTGCAGAACACAGCGAACCTTGCGAAGAATGGTCTCCCCAGCGAGGTGCAGACCAGCGGGCTTTCTGTACGGAAATCTTCCGGCGATATGGCGCTGATGGTGAATCTCTATTCGCCAAACAGCACCTATGACACCGCATTTCTGAAAAACTACGCCGACATTTATTTGATCGATAAGCTGAAACGCGTGAGCGGCGTGGGCAATGTGAATGCTTTCGGCTCCACTTACGCCATGCGCGTGTGGCTGAATCCGGATAAATTGGCCGAGCGCGACCTCACGGTGTCTGATGTGACCAGCGCCATCAAGGAACAGAACCAGGCAGCGCCTGCCGGCACTGTCGGTGCGCCGCCGACGCCGAAGAATCAGGAGAAGCAGTACAGCGCCAAGGTGGAAGGCCGCCTCTCTACGGCAGAGCAGTTCGGTGACATCATCGTGAAGTCCGGCTCTGATGGCCAGTTCGTCCGCTTGAAGGACGTGGCGGAAGTAGTGACCGGGGCGCAGAGCTCGGATAGCGATTCGAAAATTGACGGCAAGACCGGCATTGGCTTCGGCGTGCAGCTCACCAACGATGCGAACACCCTTGAAAGCGTCACGGCGGTGAAGAAAATCCTGGCGGATGCGAAGGAAGATTTCCCGCCGGATTTGGATTACAAAATCGTCGTAGATAATACGGCCTTCATCAATGCATCCATCGAAGAAGTGGAGATGACTTTCATTGAGTCGTTGCTCTTGGTCATCCTTGTGGTCTTCGTATTCCTGCAGAAGTGGCGCACCACCTTGATCCCGGTCCTGGCCGTGCCGGTTTCCATCATCGGTACCTTTGCCACCTTCGTGGTCTTGGATTTCACCATCAATACGCTGACCCTTTTCGCACTCGTGCTGGCCATCGGCATGGTGGTGGATGATGCCATCGTAGTCATCGAAAATGTCGAAGAGCACATGGAGCGAGACGGCTTGTCTCCCGAAGAATCCACTATGATCGCCATGGACGAAGTGCAGGGACCGATCATCGCCACCACCGCCGTGCTGGCGGCCATCTTCATCCCGGTGGCCTTCCTGGGCGGCACCATGGGCGTGCTGTACAAGCAGTTCGCCATCACCATCACCGTGTCGGTAGCCATCTCGGCCATCGTGGCTTTGACCTTGACGCCGGCGCTGTGCGCTATGATTTTAAAGCCCAACGATATGTCGGCAAAGAAAGGCATCCTCGGCCGTTTCTTCGGGAAATTCAATAGCGCCTTTGACGCCATCCGCGACAAATACACCGGCAAAGTGGGCTGGATGATTCATCATTTGAAATATGCCGCTGTGTTCCTCATTTTGGTTTGCGGACTCATGGGCCTTTTCTACAAGCTCGTGCCGTCCACCTTCGTTCCCAATGAAGACCAAGGCATGTTTATGGCCGGCATCACCATGCCCGAGGGTACGTCCATGAACCAGACTGTGAAAGTCGTGGATGCGGTGGCGGAAGAAGCGCGGCAGATCCCCGGCGTCGATGCGGTCATGTCCAATAGCTCCGCCGGCTCCGGCAATCTGTACATTCGCCTGGAAGATTGGGCGGACCGCACGGATGCGGAGAAGGGACTCTCTGCTATTATTTCTACTTTTAATACGAAAGTGGCAGCCAACCATCCGGAGGCCCAGGTCATGGCCTTCAGTCCGGCGGCGTTGCCGGGTCTTGGTATGGAAGGTGGCTGGTCCATGCAGGTGCAGGACAATACCGGCCTTTCTGATGAAGAGCTGGGAAATCTGGCGTCCAAGATCGTGCAGGCGGCGAACCAGCGGCCCGAGCTTTCCGCTGTGCGCTCCGGCTACAAGGCCAATACGCCAAGCTATCAGTACACCGTGGACCGCGAGAAGGTGAAGAACCTAGGCATCCAGCTCTCCGATGTCTTCACGGCTCTCCAGGTGAACTTCGGCGGCACCCAGGTCAATGACTTCAACCAGTTTGGCCGGGCCTACAAGGTCATGCTGCAGGCAGATACCCGCTATCGCTCGGAAGCAGACAGCCTGAAATTTATTTCTGTGAAATCTTCGTCCGGCGACATGATACCGCTGGATACAATCCTCACGAAATCCATCACCACCGGCCCGTCGTCCATCAGCCGGTTCAATGGCATCCGCTCCATTTCCGTGCAGGGTAATGCCGGCGATGGCTACAGCTCCGGCGAAGCCATGGCGGCAGCCGAAGAAGTGGTGAAGCAAGTGGCTCCGGCGGGTACCACTATCGAGTGGTCCGGACAGAGCCGCGAGGAAAATAAATCCAGCTCCTCCACCATGAAGGTGTTGGGCCTGGCTCTTGTCTTTGCGTTCTTGTGTCTCGCGGCGCTTTACGAAAGCTGGTCCGTCCCCTTGGCGGTCCTCTTCACTGTGCCCACCGGCATCTTCGGTGCTCTCTTCTCCGAGTATGCGGTGAATAAGCTGGCAAGCTTCCTGGGGTCCACCAGCGATGGTTACCAGAATAGCGTGTACATGCAGATCGGCATCATCATGATCATCGGCCTTGCGGCGAAGAACGCCATCCTCATCGTAGAATTTGCGAAAGAGCGCGTGGACAAAGGCATGGATCCCATGGAAGCGGTCATGGAAGCCGCGAAGCTTCGCTTCCGTCCGATTTTGATGACTGCCTTCACTTCCATCATCGGCTGTCTTCCGCTGGCTATGGCCAGCGGTGCCGGTGCCGCTGCTCGCTGCGGCATGGGCGTCGCCGTCGTAGGCGGCATGTGCTTTGCCACCCTCTTCGGCGTCTTCCTCATCCCGGCCTTCTACATCATCACGGCGTATATTGCGAGATTTGTAGGTGGAGTGGGCAAGAGATTTAGTGATCAGTGATCAGGGGTCAGTGGTCAGGGCGCGTTTGGTGTTTGAGGCAGTAGGCATGCTACCCGTCTACCGACTACTAATCACTAATCACTGATCACTAATTACTAGCTACAAAAAAGCAGAGAAAATGCGATTTCCATTTCCTCTGCTTTTTTGTTGTGGGGGACAAATATAAAATTCGTGAATTTATAGGATTTTTAGTAGTATTGAATGGGTTACAATGGTAAAATAAAAATAAGTATATAGTAATTTGGGTTTCTGTAATCGTTTTAGGGGGATCGGTAGCGGATCGCCGATTTCTGAAAGAGAGGAGATTAGCAGGTGAAAAAGTATTATTTGGTAGCCATGGCGATGATCATTGTCCTAGTGATATCGCTCATCGGTTATGGTATTTTCATCAATTATGAGGGTGAGCGGGTCATCAGCGATCGGATGAGCAAGCAAGCTGTCACAGTACAGACCGCCAAGGCGTCCTATCGAGAGCTCCATCCATCCTATGATGTGGAGAATGCGCAGATGCAGAGCAGCAATGCCACCGACGTGATCACAAAAGTGGATGGCGTCATCACGTCCAATACGCTGCATAAAAACCAGCAGGTGAAGAAGGGTGAAACCGTTGCGGTACTGACCAATGAAGAAATTCCGCTGCGCATCATCCAGGCGGAAAGTGCGCTGAAGCGCGCAGAGGCTGCTGAGCTGCAGTATAAAAATAGCTTTGAACGCTATAGTCGCTTGGTAAAGCTCAATGCGGTGGCTATGGAGAAATACGATGAAGCTCAGGCGAACTATGTAGCTGCCCAGGCGCAAGTGGTAGACGCGAGGGCCAGCCTGGACCAGGCGCTTTTGAGTCAGAGCCGCCTCCATGTAGTTTCCAATATGGATGGCGTGGTCATGGTGATTTACAAAGACGAAGGCAGCTTCGTCACCGCCGGCACTCCGATTTGCCTGGTTGGGGATTTCTCTCGCCTGTGGTTCTCTCTCAATATGGAAGACCCGGAGGTTCGCTCCCTCCTTGGCGATGCCAAAGAGAAAGCGACCTTGGAGCTATCTTTCCGTCGTTGGGATATGGGCAAGGCCTTTGACACCGAGTACGGCGCCGGAAATAAGGGCAACCGCAGTACCTTTGATACGGAAATCCAGGGCATTTATCCGTCCTTGGATAAGCCGGCAGATATTCGCCGCGTGGTCTTCTATGTCAATAATCCCACCAGCGTGCTGGAAGCCAAGAGCTATAACAATCTTCTCCTGACGAATAAGGCCCAGCGCCGCGTCATGTGCGTTCCTTATGGCGCTCTCTTTGATGATAGCAATGACGATAGCACTGTGTACAATCTGTATGTAGTGAACGAGGAAAATAAATTGGAACAGCGCACTGTCCAGGTAGGCTCCATTGGCGATAACTATGCGGAAATCCTGGCTGGCGTCAAAGAAGGCGAAACTGTCGTGATTTCCGGCTGGGAAACCTTGGAAGACGGACAGAGAGTAGAAGTAGAGACGGGGGCTGAGTGACATGATAAACTTTGAAAAATTATTCAGCCGCGAAGCTTTGGATAAGATGCGTTCCCCAGAAAAGCTGGATACGCTTCTTCATATCACCAATCCCATCGCTTGGATGGGTCTTGCCGCTATGATGCTCCTCATCATCGGCGTGGTGATCTGGTCCTTCATGGGTTCCTTCACTGTCAAGGCGGACGGCATCGGTCTTTTGACGGACACCGGTGGTGTTCGCAAAATCACGGCGCAAAATTCCGGTCGTGTCGAATGGGTCTATGTCAGCAAAGGCAGCCGCATCAAGAAAAATCAGCAGGTTGTGGATTTGAAACAGCTCTCTATGAGAGCCGATACAGTGGCTACCAAGAATGTCATCGATGAAGGTTCAAGTTTCAGCGATGTATCGTCCCGCGTGAGCAGCCACGATGCTAGAAAAGCAGCAGAAGCCGCTGCAGAGCGCGTGTATAGCCCTTATGAAGGCATTGTCAGTGAAATCTTCGTCGATGAAGGCGCTTTGGTCAATGCCGGCGATGACATCATCACCCTTCGCCTCGATGAAGGCAGAAGTGACCTTCGCGGCGTGCTCTATGTTTCTGTAGAGCAGGGCAAGCGCATCGAGCCGGGCATGAGCATCCAGCTCGACCCCAATGGCGCAGATACCAGCCAGAGCGGCAGCCTTTTGGGTGTAGTGCGCACGGTTTCCCAGTATCCCATCGATAAATCTTCGCTCATGTGGAATATGGGAAATTCTCTGATGGCAAACGCCGTGGTTTCCTCTTTGGGTAATGCACTCGTAGAAGTTCGTTTCGATTTGGTAAAAAATAAAAGTGATCCATCCGGTTATCTGTGGACCTCGACAGTAGGGGAACACAAGCCGGTGACTGCAGGCACCTATGTGTCCGGCTCTATTGTAGTAGAACGTACAGCCCCCATCGAAAAGGTATTCAATAAGATGAGCCAGTGGCTGAGAAATAGGTGATGTGATGGGGCAGGAAATAAAAACGCATCCCCGCGTCAAAGTACCGGTGGTGCTGCAGATGGAGGCCACCGAGTGTGGCGCTGCGTCCTTAGCCATGATCTTGGCCCACTATGGGTTATGGCTACCTTTGGAGCAGCTGCGTAAGGAATGCGGGGTCAATCGCGACGGCTCCAAAGCCAGCAATGTGCTCCGCGCCTCGCGCAAATTGGGCTGTGAAGCGGTGGGCTACCGCATCATGCCCGAAAAACTGAGAGAAGAAGAATTTCCTTTGATCATTCACTGGGAATTCAACCACTTTGTGGTCTTGGAAGGCATCAAAGGCGATACGGTATACCTCAATGACCCCGGCGTGGGTCGTCGCACGGTGAAATGGGCCGATTTCAAAGGCTCCTATACCGGGATCGCCCTCTATATCCGTCCGGGGCCCGATTTCAAACCCGCCGGCCATCGCTATAGCGTGGTCAGAGATATCCGCAAGAAACTGTGGGAAGACAAATGGGCGGTGCTCTTTGTCATCTTGATCGGTTTGGGCCTTCTGGTATGCCAGCTGGCATCGCCTGTTATGAGCCAGATCTTCCTGGATGACATTTTGACAGGGAAACATAAGGACTGGATGACCAACCTCATGCTGGCCATGACGCTATGTTTCCTATTCAGCGGGCTTTTCTCCTTCATGCGTGCCTGGTGTCTTACCCGGTGGCAGGAAAAAATCACCCTATCCGATTCGGCTAGCTTCTTCTGGCATCTTTTGAAGCTTCCTATGGAATTCTTCCAGCAACGTTTCGCCGGGGAAATCGCCTCTCGTGCCAGCTTTGCTGAGTCCATTGCTTCCGTCCTGAGTAACCAGGCAGCCACCTGCCTTCTGGACTTTGCTATGGCGGTATTCTTCCTCTTCCTTCTTTATGAGTACAGTCCGTCTTTGACCTTCGTCGGCGTGTCCTTCAGCTTGATTGATCTGGGGGTCTTCTTGTACCTCCGCCGGCGCTTGACAGATCTCACCATGAGAATGCAGCAGGAAAGTGGTAAGGCCTATGGTAACTCCATGAATGGCCTGCAGATGATTGAAACCATCAAGGCCAATGGTAATGAAGGGGATTTCTTTGCGAAGGTAGCCGGTTTCCATGCGAAGGTGCTCGATACGAACCAGAGCATCACTCTTTTGAGCCAGACCACGAACATGATCCCTATGCTCCTTTCCGGCGTGAACGGGGCGCTGATCATGACCATCGGCGGCTTCTCTATCATGGAGGGCGCTATGACCGCCGGTATCTTCATGGCTTTCCAAAGTCTCATGAGCAACTTCCAGTCGCCATTCAATAACATGGTGTCCCTGGGCCAGACTTTGCAGACCACAGAAATGCAGATGCAGCGTCTGAACGATGTGCGCCGCTATGAAGTGGATAAAATGAATTATCCGGAAAAAGAACCGGAATTTGAAGGTACCGCTCTCAAAGGCAAGCTGGAGCTGAAAGATATTTCCTTCGGCTATAGCGCATTGGCAGCGCCGCTTCTCCAAAATGTGAATCTCACGGTGGAACCCGGCCGTTGGGTGGCCGTGGTCGGTGCCTCCGGCAGCGGCAAATCCACCTTGGGTAAGGTGGTCACCGGCCTCTATGAACAGTGGGGCGGCGAAGTCCTCTTGGATGGCGTGCCGCGCACGGAAATCCCGCGCAAGGTCATCGTCAATTCTCTGTCCTCGGTAGACCAGGAAGTCTTCCTCATGAGCGGTACGGTACGAGAAAATATCAGCATGTTTGACTCGTCCATTCGCATCGATGATGTGATCCAGGCAGCGAAAGACGCTTGCATCCATCAGGATATTTTGAAATTAAATGGCGGCTATGAGGCCATGGTAGAAGAAGGGGGCTACAACTTCAGCGGCGGCCAGCGTCAGCGCTTGGAAATCGCCAGAGCCTTGGCTTGCAATCCTTCTCTTCTGGTCTTGGACGAAGCGACTTCTTCTTTGGATCCATTGACCGAAGAAGATATCATGAAAAATCTCCGCCGCCGCGGTTGCGCTTGCTTCATCATTGCGCATCGCTTGAGCACCATCCGTGACTGTGACGAAATCATCGTCCTTCACCGCGGACAGATCGTAGAGCGCGGCCCCCATCAGAAGCTGATGGATGCCAAAGGATTCTATTACCGCTTGATCATGGAGCAGCAGAAAACGGCTGAAACCAATCAGGCCTTGGGAGGGGCATAATGTTTGAAAAATGTATGGGCATAAGCCTACATCCCGGTGAACGCATGACCCTTTCCGGCAAGCTTGATCTCATAGGGATCAAATCGGGCAAGTGTGAGCTCTATGTCAACAATCTCACTGAAAAAAGCTCCCTCTTTTTGATGGAGCTATCCTCGAATCAAGCGGCTTTTGCACTGGACAGCCGCGACATGGAAATGGTCATCTTCGCGGTAGACGAATGCGAAATCTGTACGGCAAAGCCGGAAATGTTGACTGAGAAAGAATTGGCTGAGGCTTTGCAGACCTGGTATGGTCGCATCGCTGAGCTTCCCTTCATCGCACAGAAAATTACGGTCAATACAGGCATCAAAGCCTATTTGGAAGAAACCATCCATCGTATTTCCGATATGAATTACGAGGAGCTTTGCGCCTTTTGGAGCAAGAACCAGCGAATTCTCGCCAGAGAGCTGAAGAAATATTTCGTAGAGCAGGCCGAGGTGAAGGCGAAGCGCGTCAAAGGCAGTGGGGACTACCACCAGCGCTTGATGGACGCTTCCATCAATAATCTCTTGCAAAAGGAGCTCTTGGATCCCAAAGAAGCAGAGAACGAAAACCAAGAAAAAATTGCTTATGTGGTGCGTCGGATCGCCAAGAGCCTGGATATGCCTACGGAAAATATTTCCATGTCTGCTCGCCTGGCGCGCCGGTTTGACCAGATGGGCCTTCTCCAAAGACTGGTGCAGAAGGGCAATATGGCCATGCGCCTGGTGAAGCTGGAAGGTGACTGGTACAAGCAGGACGTAGGCACCATCATTGGTTACCACGGCGACGATAAGGAATTGGTGGCTTTGGTGCCCATCACCGAGCACTCCTATCGCATGTACGATATGGACCATCCCGAAGGAATTTTCATCGATGAGGCCATCGCCAAGGAAATCGATGTGGATGCCTTCCAGTGCTACGCTGGCTTTCCAAACCGCCGGCTCACAGTGAAAGATCTTCTCTTCTTTATGTTCAAGCATTGCTGGAAGAGAGACTACCAGACTATCATTTTCTGCAGCCTTTTGGCGGGCCTGATCCCGCTGGTTTCCCCGGTCATCACCGAAACCATTTTCAGTGATATCATCCCGATCCGCGACCATGTGGGCCTTGCTGCCGTGACGCAGATCATGATGATCACCGGCTTCGTGACCGCAGCGCTCTCCTTGGTGCGCTCTATCGCGACGCTGCGTATCACAAACCATTTGGACATGTCCGTCGAAGCGGCCATCTGGGCGCGCCTTCTCAGGCTGCCGGCGAAATTTTTCCGCCAGTTTGAATGCGGCGAACTGCTTGAACGAATCAATGGAATCGACTCCATCAAGCAGGTGGTGTCCGGCCAATTCGTGAGCCAGGTTTTCAACTTCTTCTTCTCCTTCTGGAGCATCGCTTTGATGTTCTGGTACAGCTGGAAGTTGACCCTGGAAGCTCTCGCTGTGTGGGCGGTGTACATGCTCGTCGTAGCTGTGATTTATCGTCGTATCATTCATTACCAGAGAAAAATGATCGCTGCCAGCAACAAGACCGCCGGTCTCATGCAGCAGATTTTCAATGGCCTCGCCAAATTCCGCGTCCATGGCGCGGAGCACCAGGCCTTTTACCTGTGGTCGAAGGTTTTCGGTGAAGAATGGAAATGGAACATGAAGCTCCGCTGGCAGAGCAACTATAACTCCATCCTTGGGAGCATCCAGCCATTCATCCTGAGCATGCTGCTTTACTACACCGCTATGTACGGTATGCAGGAAGTGGCTGCTAATGGACAGGTGATCCAGCATATCAGCTATGCGAAATTCCTGGCCTTCCAGTCTGCTTTCTCGTCCTTCAACTCCACCGTAGTGGGTATCATTCCCTTGGTGGCGCAGTTCTTCACCATCAAGCCGCATGTCGAAAACCTGCGTCCGATCTTGGACGAAGTGCCGGAAGTGATGGAAGACAAGATGGACGCCGACGTGCTGACCGGTCATATCAAGATCGAGCATCTGGCTTTCTCCTACACCGAAGATGGTCCGGAAGTCTTGAAGGATATCAATCTGGAAATCAAAGCCGGTGAACATGTGGCCATCGTCGGTCGCTCGGGCTGCGGGAAATCTACACTCCTTCGTCTGCTTTTGGGCATGGAAAAGCCGAAGCGCGGCGAAATTTATTACGACTATCGCGATATGCAGGAATTGAACCTGGCCTCCATTCGCTGCCAGCTGGGCGTCGTGCTCCAGAATGGCCAGCTCATGACCGGGGACATTTTCAGCAATATCGTAGGTACCTCGCCACTCACCAAGGACGATGCCTGGAAAGCAGCCGAGCTTGTGGGCATTGCCGATGACATCCGCGAAATGCCGATGGGTATGAATACCATCATCAGTGAAGGCAGTAGCAATATTTCCGGCGGCCAGCGTCAGCGTCTCTTGATCGCCCGCGCGCTTGCAGGAAGTCCGGCCATCGTCATGCTTGATGAAGCCACATCGTCTCTTGATAACCACACCCAGTCCATCGTCACCGAAAGCTTGGACAAGATGAAAGCCACCCGCATCGTCATCGCCCATCGCCTCTCCACCATCAAAGGGGCGGACCGCATCATCCTTTTGGACAATGGCGTGGTGGCCGAGCAGGGAACCTTTGATGAATTGATGAAGCTGGATGGCATTTTTGCTCGCTTGGCAAAGCGTCAGTTGACATAGGAGGCCTGACATGGAGAATTGGCAGGAAAAAGTCGCCGAGAAAAAATTGGCTTACTATAACGCTTTGGCCGAAAGAGCCAAGTATGACCAAGAGGCGTTTGGTGAACTCTATGATTACTTTTTTCCTCGTGTGTATAGCTACATTTTCGCTAAAGTGAAAAATAACGATACTGCCGATGATGTAATCAGCACCACCTTCGAGAAAGTCTTCCTCCATCTGAAAGATTACGACAGCGAGAAGGGCGCTTTCTCTACCTGGATCTTCCGCATCGCCATCAATGAAATGGCAAGCTTCTACCGGAAGCAAACGGCATCCAAGGAAACCACCTGGGAAGAATTCTTCGACCCGGCGGACAAGAGAGCCACCCCGGAGCAGCAAGTGGTCTCAGAGGAAGGCGACCGCTTCCTCCTCTGCGCACTGGAAAAGCTGCCGGAGCGGGAGAGAAGGATCGTTTCTATGAAATACTTCATGGGCATCAGCAATAAAGAAATCGCTGAAGCCATGGACATGACCGCCACGAATGTAGGCGTCGTCCTTCACCGCACCCTGGGCAAGCTCAAAGGCATGCTGGAGAAGGCGGGGTACGAAATGTAAGTTTGATAGAGATGTGAGACCTTTGGGATCACATCTCTTTTTTATTTTAGGAGAGGGGCTAGGGAAGCGCTGATTAAATCGTTTTCAAAAATCATTCTTGAATTTTTATTCAGAGCGAGGAAAGGAAATCCGCGAATAGCGAGCTATTTAAGGATTTTCTTGACGAAGCTATGAATAAAAATTCTTATGATTTTTGAATCTTCGATTTAATCAGCGGTTCCCTAGTGCGTACATGGTGGTGAAGCTCCTGGCTGCTAGCTGCTGGCTGCTGGTCGGCTAGAGACACATGTTGCTGCTTGGCAAAGTGCATCTCGCGTTGCAGGAAACAGGGAGTTACTTTGAATACCGATAATTGCGTGAGCTATGTGCTTAATGTTAATCAGTGAGATGTTTTCCTAGCCGACTAGCAGCTAGGAGCGACATCGACATGTATGCACTGGCGGTAAACGCACCAGCGCGTTCTCTCTTGGTAGGCAATAATTCCTTTCTTTTCGGTGTAATACTTTTTTCCCCGCCGCGTATAAAGGACAAAGAGAAAATTCGTATTTGAAGAAGGAGGATAGGATCATGGAATCGAAGCATTTTGATTTCAGCAATCTGTCCAAAGTGAAGGACGGACTCAAAGAAAATTTACTGCACGGATTTGAAGGCCAGGCGAAGGTGGCCCTGGATGATGACACATTAGACTACGCAGTGGCTGCCGGGAATGTGAATTATCTCTTGAAGAACAAAGCCGATGGCCGCTTGACCGCAGAGGAGTCAGAGGCGCTGAAAAATTTTATCGGGAGGTAGGGAGTTAGTGATCAGTGATCAGTAGTTAGTGATCAGGGCGCGGGTATCTGCTTCCCCACTACCGTTATCCGTTTACCGTATAACCGTTAAC
>CAVEMF010000003.1:0-18661 GCA_963616715.1 Ruminococcus bromii
GAATTTGTATACCGAAGGGGCGCAGGAGGTAGTGTTTGAGGGGAAATGGAGATTGCAAAAGTGAGGAATTAGGAGTGAGGAGTGAGGAGTGGCAGAGCGCCGCACAATTCATAAAGCGGCGCGGAGTTTTGAAATGGGTAAACGCGTCTGGCTCTCTCCCCACTACCGTGAACCGTTTACCGAATAACCGTTCACCGTGCTTACTACCGGTAGCTAGCCCTGGTGCGATAAGTTCTTACGAAAAAGGATGTTGCTCCATGGCTCGTTATCGCCAAACGACCCGGTATACGGTATGCGGTTATACGGTTAACGGTAGTGGGAAAGCAGGAAAGCGCGCTGACTTTCTAAGCTTGCGGCGCTTCTTAACTTGTGCGCCGCACCACCACTCCTCACTCCTCACTCCTACCTTAACGAACCGTGTTTCATCTCTTATCTCGATTACGTTTTAACGGGGAACTAACATATGGCAACCGCAAAGTTAAATAAAAAGAATTGCTGTTTTTTATATGGCGATGACTTGGTGTCTGCCAGTCTTCGCAAGGAGGGGCTGCTCAAGGCCTATTTCCATGGAAATCCGCCGGACGTGACGGTGTTTGATGGAGAGGGGAATTTCGATGCCTACGAGAATGCCTTAGCGGGGCAGTCGCTTTTTTCCTCCGAGTCAGCGGTGGTGCTGCACAATCCGCCTTTCTTGAAGCGGATTTCCAAGTCCGACAAAGAGGATGCGGGCGAAACGTCTTTCCTGAAGTCCTTGGCTGAGCTTCCGCCGGAGATTTTCTGCATCATCGTTCTCGACGGTAAGCCGGACAAGCGGACGAAGCTGGTGAAGACGCTTCTAAATATTTGCTATAGCGAAGAGCTGAATCTCATGCAGCCCAAGGACGCGGCCGGCGAGATGATTCGCCTCCTTTCGAATGCCGGTAAGCGAGTGGATTTCCCGGCGCGGTCGTACCTTGAGGCGGTGCTGTCGTCGTGGAGTGAAATTTCTCTGCCGCTCCTACAGACGGAATGTGATAAGATTGTACTGATGTGCAGCGGCCCTATGGTGACGAAGGAAATCCTGGAGCTGGCGCTGCCGGACTACATGAATCAGGGGATTTTTAAATTTGTAGACGCCCTCTTGGACAAGAAGGCGCTCACGGTCATGGAGAGCGCAGACCGGGTCTTTACGGATATGACCGCTACCATCAAGAATTTGGGATTTATTTCTTCCAAATTCAGAAAGATAAAGCTTTTGAAGGAAATGGAAAGAAATCACGTGGCGCCCACCCGCATCCAGGAAGCTTTGGGCGTGCGTTCGTCATGGATGTGGCGGAGCATGCAGGCCGAGGCGAAGAAGGTGAGTGAGGCTGACGCCGAGTGGTTTCTTTTGGAAATATTCAATTACCAGCTGAAGTCTCGCCAGGGGAGCAGCGAGACGGAGCTGAAGGATTTGCTCTTGAAATACTGTATGAAGTGAGGGAATGGGTTTGAGAAGAACGAGATACCGGTGGAAGAGGATTTTTGCTCTGGCTGCTACGGTGGTTCTCTTGGGAGCTGCAGGAGCTCCTTTCTTGTGGGTCAGCGATGATGCGCTGGTCCCCGGGGTAACGATCAATGATATGAAAGTGGGCGGCAAGTCGCGGGGAGAGCTTGCCGAAATCTTTGCGGCCAAAAATCAGACGCTCGCAGAAGGGACGCTGACTTTGACGCATGGGGAGACCGGTGAAACGATTTCCTTCAAAGATCTCCATGTGGCCTATGATGACAGGTCCATCGACGAAGCCATGGCCCTGGGGCGGAGTGGGCCTTTCTGGCAAAGGAGCTTTGACCGCTGGCGCATTCTTCTCTCCGGCACATCGGCGAAAGTAGAAGCGGCGTATGACGAGAAAGCGCTTTCTGCCAAGGTGGACGCGTTGGCAGAAAAGTATGGGAAGCCGCCGCAGAATCCGATGCCGCAGTTTCAGGCGGATGGGTCTGTGAAATTCACCGAAGGCCGGCCCTATCTTAAAATCGAGAAGGAAAAACTGCTGGACGCGGCGAAGGGGATTTTAAAGACCGGGAAGAGCGGGATGGTGGAAATCCCCATTTCCGAAGAAAAAGCGCCGGAGATGACAAAGCAAGAAGCAGCAGCCATCGATACGGTGCTGGGGCAGTATACCACTTACTTCACTGCCGGCGGCAACCGCAGCAAGAACATCGAGCTGGCAGCCCATAGCATCAGCGGTATCTATGTGAAGCCCGGCGGCGATTTCTCTTACAACCAATCCACCGGCTCCCGTTCGGCGGATAATGGCTACCTCGAAGCGCCGGTGATCATCAATGGGAAGCTTGAGCCCGGCGCCGGTGGCGGCGTGTGCCAGGTGAGCAGCACCCTTTTCAATGCGGTGATCCTTGCAGGCTTGCAAGTGACCGAGCGGACCTGTCACTTCTCGCCGGTGGCTTACACGCCTATGGGCCGCGACGCTACCGTGGCCGATGGGTACCTGGATTTCTGCTTCCGGAACCATTTGAAATCGGGGGTCTATGTGTATACCGTCTACGAGCCCGGCGCCGTGACGGCTTACATCCTGGGAAATAAAAACGATAAGCCATCGGCGGTGGATATTTCCGAAGTGGAAAATGAAACCCTTTCCTTCCAGACCGTGACCCGCATCGATCCCTCTCAAGACGAGGAGAAAAAAGTGGAAGAAGGCCACGAAGGCTATAACGTGCGCATCAATCAGTCCGTCTCCTGGGCCGACGGCCGCACCTACCACGACAGCTTCTACTCCGACTACGAACCGGTAGACACCATCATCACCTATAAAAAAGACCCGGCCGTAGCAGCGAAGGAAAAAGAGAAGGCGGAAGCGAAGAAAGTGGTAGCCAAAGAGAAAAGGAATTAGGGCTGGTGGTTTAGTAATTAGTGGTCAGTGATCAGTGATTAGTGATTAGGACGCAATTGGTGCTGGTGGATACATATAGATGATACCGCTATTGCGTCCCGATTGCTGGTTTCCTAAGTTGATGGCAGGAGCATGCGAATGGGATTGGCGTTAAATGCGCCCTGATCACTGACCACTAATCACTGATCACTAACCCCATTAAGCCCAGCATGCATTTATTTCTAAAAGGAGTCAATATGGGAAAGTACCGTCTAAGGTCGAAAGCGGCCGGCTCGGTGATTACGCTCTTGGAGGTGGACACCGAGGCCAGGGCTTGGTATATCAAGGCAGAGCATCGGGAGTCGGCTATCCGCGCTTTGAAGGATATGGGCGACGCGTTGCTTTGCGTGGAGTCCATTTTCATCAATGGCGATGATGTGACCGCCGAGGTGTGCCCGGTCTTACCTATAGGTATGGACATGAGACCTTCCGACATGCCGCCGCTGGAGGCGCCGCCTTTCGACGTGCCGCTTCCCGAGGAGCCCATGGAGAGCTTCTCCCTCAGGGACCCTTTGCCGGAGATTCCCGTGATGCCTACGGCCGAGGACATCGCGGCTTTTAGTGTGCCCGAGAGCCCAATGCCGGATACCGGGGACGCGCCGCGGCCTGCTATTTCCATGCCCGAAGGGCTCCCCTCTCTTTCGAGCGTCCTCCCAAAAAGCGCCTTCGTAGCGCCCCCCAAGGATGCAGGTAAGAAGGGCGGCGTCGTGAATGGCATGTACCTGGGGAAGAAGCATATCATTGGCGACCCCATCGAGATCCGCACCGTGAATAGCGAAAAAGATGGCGTGGTCTTTGTGGGCACGGTCATCAGCTGCGAGGTGAGAGAGCTTCGGAGCAAGAAGAAGCTGCTCCTTATGAACCTGGCAGATGAGACCAATGGCATCCCTTGCAAGAAATTTTTCGATAAGCCCGAAGAGGCTGAGGCGGTAGAGTCCTTGAAGCCCGGCACCACGGTGAAGGTGCGGGGCAATGTGCGGCTGGATAAATACTCCGGCGGTCTGGTGCTGGAATTGCAGCAGATGGAGAAGGGCGAGACCGTGAAGATTGATCATGAAGACAATCACCCGACCCCTCGCGTGGAGCTCCACCTTCATACGAAGATGAGTCTCGATGGACTCATCGACAATGAGGAAATCATCAAGACCGCGGCGAAGTGGCATCATCCGGCGGTGGCTATCACCGACCACGGCGTGATCCAGGCATTTCCGAAAATCCAGGACCTGGCGGATAAGTATAAGCAAAAGGTCATCTATGGCATGGAAGGCTATATGATCGACAAAATCCCTGAGGACCCGGACACCGACCGGCAGCAGTACAACCACATCATCATTCTGGCGAAAAATATCACCGGCCTGCGCAATCTGTATCGCATGGTGACCCTGTCGCATCTCAATTTCTATCGCAAGCGCCCGCTGATTCCTAAGCCTATTTTGGAAGAGCTTCATGAGGGCCTTATTTATGGCTCTGCCTGCGTGATGGGCGAATTTTTCCGTGCCATCCTGGCCGGCGAGAGTGACGAAGAGCTGATCAAAAAGGCGAAGTTCTATGATTATCTGGAAGTGCAGCCTTTAGGAAATAATGAATTCCTGGTGACCGATGATAAATTTGCCAATGTGAATACGGAGAAGGATCTGCAGGATCTGAACCGCAAGGTCATCGACATCGCCGATAAGGCGGGTATGCCCTGCTGCGCCACGTCGGACGCCCACTACATGTTTGCAGAGGACCAAAGAAATAGAGACATCCTCCTCTCCAACTGGGAGAAGCCCGGGAAAATCGAGTCCCACCCGCCGGTGTACATCCGTACCACCCAGGAAATGTTGGACGAATTCAGCTATCTCCCAAAGGAAAAGGCCATCGAGATCGTCATTACCAATACGAGAAAGATTGCGGAGCAGTGCGAAGTCCTGAAGCCATTGGCAGAAGAGTGGAAATCCTACAATCCGAAGATTGCCGGCGCGGATAAAAAATTGGTGGATATGTGCTATGACAATGCGAAAGCCATCTATGGCGACCCGCTGCCAAAAATCGTGCAGGACCGCCTGACCTTAGAGCTGACGCCGATCATCAATCACGGCTATGGCGTCCTGTACTACATTGCTCACAAGTTGGTAAAGCACTCCAACGACCGCGGCTACCTGGTAGGCTCTCGAGGGTCTGTCGGTTCCTCCTTCGTCGCCACCATGTCCGGCATCACGGAAGTCAATCCGCTGCCGCCGCACTATGTGTGCCCGAATTGCCACTGGACCCAGTTCTTCGAAGATGGCTCCGTGGGTGGCGGCTTCGACCTGCCAGATAAGCCATGCCCCAAGTGCGGCCACAACCTGGATAAGAATGGGCACAACATCCCATTCGCCGTATTCCTTGGCTTCGATGGCGACAAGGTCCCTGATATCGACCTCAATTTCTCCTCCGGCGACGACCAGGGCGTGGCCCACAAGTATACGGAAGAACTTTTCGGCCGCGACAATGTATTCCGTGCCGGCACTATCGCCGGCATCCAGGATAAGACGGCCTATGGTTTCGTGAAGAAATATGCGGAGAACCGGGGCCTTACGTTCAATGATATTTTCATCGAAAAGCTCTCTGCCGGTGTGGCCGGCGTGAAGCGCACCACCGGCCAGCATCCGGCGGGCATCATGGTTTGCCCAAGAGACATGGACATCCACAATTTCACGCCTCTCCAATACGCGGCAAATAAGAAATATTTGAAGGATGAAGAGGGCCGGCAAATCCCAGGCACCATCACCACCCATTTCGATTACCACTCCATCTCCGGCCGTATGCTGAAGCTGGATATTCTGGGCCACGACGATCCGAAAGTCATTCGTATGCTCCAGGACATCACCGGCATCGACCCTTTAAAAATTCCCTTCGACGACCAGAAGACCCTGTCTCTCTTTAGCTCGCCGGAAGCATTGGGACTGACGCCGGAGAAATTGGCATCGGCCATCGGAAATAAAGGCGTCACTGTCGGCGCCTTGGGCCTCCCGGAATACGGCACGCCCTTTGTCCGCGGCATGCTGGAAGACACCCGGCCGAAGAATTTCTCGGAATTGGTACGAATTTCCGGTTTCTCTCACGGCACTGACGTGTGGCTGAACAATGCCCAGGACCTCATCAAGAATGGTACGGTCAAATTGGAGCAGGCCATTTCCACCCGTGATGACGTGATGAACTATCTCATCCAGCACGGCGTGAAGCCGCTGACTTCCTTCAAGGTCATGGAAAATGTCCGTAAGGGGAAGGGCCTCGAAAAAGGCGGCTCCAATAACCGCGCCGAGCTTGATGCAGCCAATGTGCCCCAGTGGTTCATTGACTCCTGTCTCAAGATCGGATACCTTTTCCCCCGCGCTCATGCGGTGGCTTACGTTATGATGGCCTTCCGCATTGCTTGGTTCAAAGTGTACCAGCCCCTGGCCTACTACGCGGCCTACTTCACCATCCGCGCCGAAGGTTCCTTCAATGCGCCGATCATCCTGAAAGGCCTGGAGTCCCAGAAGGCAGAGCTCGCCCGCATCGCGTCCCTGGAGCATCCGACGGCGGTGGAAAAAGGAAATGCCACGGTCATCGAAGTGGCGGCGGAAATGTACCTCCGCGGCCTCGAATTCCTCCCCATAGACCTCGCGCGTTCCGACGCATCGGAATTCCAAATGATCGACGGCAAGCTCCTCCCGCCATTCAACTGCATCCCCGCCTTAGGCGACGCGGTGGCGAAAGAAATCCTCACCGCCCGAAAGGAACACGCCTTCACATCGAAGGAAGACCTGAAGAAGCGAGGCAAGGTCAGCCAGTCCATCATAGACACCATGGACTCCATGGGCATCCTGAAAGGCCTGCCGGAAGAGGAGCAGATCAGCCTCTTTTCGTTCTGAGGCGGTTAGCACGTCATCTGAAAGTGAGGAGTTAGGAGGGAGGAGTGGTGGAGCGGCGCACAAATTAAGAAGCGCCGCAAGTTTGGAAAGTCAGCGCGCTTTCCTGCTTTCCCACTACCGTTAACCGTGTAACCGTAAACCGTCTCGCTTGGCGATAACGAGCCATGGAGCAACACCCCTTTTCGTAAGAGCTTATCGCACCAGGGATCGCTACCGGTAGTAAGCACGGTAAACGGTTATACGGTAAACGGTTCACGGTAGTGAGAAAGCAGCCAAATGCGTTGCCCATTTCAAAACTTTGCGCCGCTTTATGAATTGATGCGGCGCTCCGCCACTCCTCACTCCTAACTCCTCCCTCCTCACTTCAATGGTACGCGCGCCCCAACTACCGACCACCCAATCGATGCCGGAAAACAAGTGAAGTGGGATAGCAGCTACTCGCGCCCCGACCACCGACTACCGACTACTAATACCTCGTAAAGGAGAATACCATGTCACAAGAATCTCTATTTCATGCCACCACCATCCTGGCGGTGAAGAAGGACGGACACACCGCTGTGGCCGGTGACGGACAGGTCACCATGGGCAATGCGGTGATTATGAAGAACACAGCCCGCAAGGTGCGCCGGCTTTATCATGGCAAGGTGATTGCCGGATTCGCCGGCTCTGTAGCCGATGCCTTTGCGCTCTTTGATAAATTTGAAGCCAAGCTCACGGATTGCAATGGCAATTTGCTTCGGGCGGCTGTAGAATTTGCGAAGGCTTGGCGCGGCGACCGGGTGCTGCAGAAGCTGGAAGCCCTGCTCATCATGACGGACGGAGAGCATTTATTTCTGGTATCCGGCAATGGCGAAGTCATCGAGCCGGATGACGGGATCCTGGCCATCGGTTCTGGCGGCAATTACGCCCTGGCAGCCGCGCGGGCTCTCGTTGCCGTGACGGATCTATCGGCCCGTGACATCGCGGAAAAGTCGCTGCATATCGCGGCGGACATTTGCGTCTATACGAATCATAATGTAATTGTGGAGGAAATCTGATGGAAGAACTGACCCCGCGCAAAATCGTAGAATACTTGGATCACTATATCATCGGACAGGGCAAGGCGAAGCGTTCCGTAGCCGTGGCTCTCCGCGGCCGCTGGCGGGCCAGCCGCCTTTCAGCGGAAATGGCGAAAGAAGTGAGCCCGAAGAATATTCTCCTCATGGGTCCCACCGGCGTGGGCAAGACGGAGATTGCTCGCCGCATCGCTGCGCTCACCCATGCGCCTTTTGTGAAAGTGGAAGCTACGAAGTATACCGAAGTGGGCTACGTGGGCCGTGATGTGGAGTCCATGATCCGGGACTTGGCAGAAGAAGCCGTGCGACTGGTGAAGAAAGAAGAAGCCGCCGCCCATGGCAAGGATGCCGAAGAGGAAGCCATTCAGCGTATCGCGGAAATCATGTGGCCTACCAAGAAGCAAGAGAATCGTAGCCCTATGGATATTATTTTTGGCAATGACTCTGCTAAGGATGCTCCGATGGATGAAGGCGAGAAAGAGAGAAGAGACGCTCTCATCACGCGCATCCGCAATGGCGACCTGGACCATCGGACCATTGAAATCGAAGTGGAAGACAAAGGAAATCAGCCGGAAGGAGACAACGAGCAGACGAACCAGATTTCCATGATGATTTCCAACATGATGCCCAAGAAAATGAAAAAGAAAAAAGTCACCGTCCGCCAGGCGAAGAGCATCCTCTCCGAAGCGGCAGCCGATGAGATGGTGGACATGGAAGTGGTGAAGGACAAAGCCATCCACTATGCCGAAGAGCGAGGCATCATCTTCATCGATGAAATAGATAAGATCGCAGGACGTAGCGGCGCATCCGGCGGCCCTGACGTGTCTCGCGAAGGCGTGCAGAGAGACATCCTTCCCATCGTGGAAGGGGCCACCGTGAAGACCAAGTACGGCCAGCTGAAGACCGACCACATCCTCTTCATGGCCGCCGGCGCTTTCCACGTGTCCAAGCCCAGCGATCTGATCCCCGAGCTCCAGGGCCGTTTCCCCATCCGAGTAGAGCTTTCCAGTCTCACGAAAGAGGATCTTAGAAATATCTTAACCGAACCGCGGCAGGCCCTCATCCGCCAGTACACCGCGCTCCTCGAGACTGAAGGCGTAGAGGTCTCCTTCACTGAAGATGCCCTCTCGGCTATCGCAGAAATCGCCTCCTCCGTGAATGCGGAAACCGAAAACATCGGTGCTAGAAGACTCTACACCATCCTCGAAAGAGTCTTAGAAGACCTCTCCTTCGACGCACCGGACCTGGAAGACAAGAACGTTACCATCGACGAAGCTTACGTAAGAAATAAACTGGGCGATGTGACGGAGGATATGGATATATCGAATTATATTTTGTAAGACGATAGAGGTTTAGTAATTAGTGTTCAGTGATCAGTGATTAGGGCGCATTTGCCGCTGCGTGCATATAGCAATTGTCTGTATGTATGCACCAGCCTCAAATGCGCCCTGATCACTAATCACTGATCACTGATCACTGATCACTAAACCCCTTTTTTATTTCCCAAAACTTTTGTAATACATTCCACCTCCCGCCCGTATAAGCTATGACTGAAAACCAATCGGTAATTTCAAAATTTAAAATTAAAGGAGAGAAGGAAAATGAAACTGAACGTAGAAGCTTTGATGGCGGATGAAAATGTAAAAGCGGGGATGGCAAAGTGCGAGGCGGCTTTGGCAGCGGACCCGATGCTGGACCAGCTGGCGGGAGCTGCGCGGTCTATCGAGGAAATGTTTGAAGTAGCCAAGCATTTCATTCAGGTGGAATTCCAGGAATTCCGCCAGGTCTTTGAGGACGTGATGGAATTCTATTCCGCACCGAAAGCTGCTTTGGCTGATGACCTCTTGGATAATGTAGCCGGCGGCGCTTTCAGCTGGTCCAACTTCGGCAAGCTTTCCCTGTGCGCAGCCGTAGGATTCTTCATCGCCGGCCCCGTAGGCGCCCTCGCCGGCATCGGCCTCGGAAAGGTGACTTGGGCGAAGTAGTCGGGATTGCACTTTTTGTTTAGTGATCAGTGATTAGTGATCAGTGATCAGGACGCACTTAACGCTAGTTGATGCATATAGATGATACCGCTATATTGCTGTGCGCACTTAGCGCCCTATGCGCCCTGACCACTAATCACTAATCGCTGATCACTAAACCGATAGCGTTAATTTCAAAAAATCCTTGACATCCCACCTTATTTCCTGTACAATATCCATTGTAATTGATTGCAAGCAGAAGTCATCCGCTTCTCACCTTACAAGGCGCAGGCTACTAAGGTTTACGTATGAACTCAGGGCGGACGGCGTATGCTGTCCGCCTTTATACTTGCAATGATTTCTATTTCGGAGGTGAAAAGAATAGGTAAGGAACTGAGCATCAATGAACAGATTCGTGCCAGAGAAGTACGAGTCGTCAGCGATGCAAATGAACAATTGGGGATCATGTCCCTCCGTGAAGCGATTCATCTCGCTGAGGAGAAGGGTCTTGACCTCGTCGAGGTGGCACCAAATGGCCGTCCGCCCGTATGCCGTATCATGAACTATGGCAAGTACAGATATGAACAGCAGAAACGTGACAAGGAAGCCAAGAAGAAACAGAAGGTCTTCCAGATCAAAGAAGTGAAGCTTCGTCCAAATATCGAGGATCACGATTTCTTCGTCAAGCTGAAGAGCGCACAGCGTTTCTTAGGCGAAGGCAACAAAGTCAAGGTGACCATCATGTTCCGCGGAAGAGAAATGACTCACCCTGAACTTGGTCAGGATGTGCTTGATCGTTTCGCGAAAGAGCTCGGTGAAACCATTGTTCGCGAAAAGCCACCGAAATTAGAAGGACGCAACATGACTATGATTGTTGCGCCGAAAGCATAACAAAGGAGAGTATAATATGCCGAAAATGAAAACTCGTCGCGCTGCGGCAAAACGTTTTACTGCAACCGGTTCCGGTCAGTTCAAGAGAAACAAAGCATTCCATAGCCACATTCTCGAAAAGAAATCCCCGAAGAGAAAGAGAAACTTCAGAAAAGCAGCACTGGTTTCCAAGTCTGATTACAAACGCGTAGCAAGATTGCTTCCAAACGGCTAATAAGGAGGATATAAGAGAATGGCAAGAGTAAAAAGCGGCGTAACCGCTCACGCAAGACATAAAAAGATTCTGAAACTGGCTAAGGGCTACAGAGGCGCTCGTCATACCCAGTTCAGAAAAGCAAATGAACTGGTCATGAAGGCTCTCTACTATGCTAGAAGAGACCGCAGACAGAAGAAGAGAGAATTCCGTAAGCTCTGGATCGTTCGTATCAATGCAGCAGCTCGTCAGAACGGCCTGACCTACAGCAAGCTCATCGCTGGCCTGACCAAAGCAGGTATTGAAGTGAACCGCAAGATGCTGTCCGAACTCGCTATCCACGATCCGGCAGGCTTCACCAAGATCTGCGAAGCAGCAAAGAACGCTTAATTTCGCCTAAAAGCGGCAGTCTATTGAGACTGCCGCTTTTTTTGTGGTACTATTGAGGAGAGATAAGGCTAGAGGTTTAGTGATTAGTGATCAGTAATCAGTGATCAGGATGTGATTAATGCTAGCCTCATTCATCGTGTTTCCGCTATCGATTTAGTATTTAGTGGTCAGTGATTAGTAAACAGGACGCATTTGGCTTTAGCGTCAGATTTTACGAAATAGCGTGATCAACGACTGTTGACTACTAATTACTGATCACTGATCCCTGATCACTAATCACTAAACTACTACCGTTGAAAGGACTATACCACATGACTACCAAAGAAATTATCACACTCCTTGCCTCCCGGGGGCTCCTGTCGGAGAATGATTCGTTTACACTGATGAAGAAAGAAGAGGCGGCGTCGGCGCCGCTTGCACTTTGCCATCCTTTGATTATCGCCGGCCTCTCCGAGGCGGAGCGCGGGACTTTGGTAGCGCGGCTTCTTGCTATCTATGAGGGTGCTTCGACGGTGCTCCTGATCCGTTTTAATGGAAATATTCTTAGGTTGACCATAGAAGAATTCAATAGTTATGAGATGGCGGGGGAGATGCTGTTCTTCTTCGATAGCCGGAAGGCGAAGAGAAAAGGAGTGACGCCATTCTCACTTACGCCGATCGAAAAGACGGTAAAGACGCTCCTTGCGCCGGGCGGCTGTCCTTGGGATCGGGCGCAGGATCACAGGAGCCTTCGCACCTATTTCCTGCAGGAGGTGTACGAAGTCATCGATGCTATCGACAAAAATGACATGGTAAACCTCAAGGAAGAGCTTGGCGATGTGCTTCTCCAGATCGTTTTCCATGCGTCCTTGGCAGAGAAGGAAGGCTATTTCTCCATGCAGGATGTGGTGGATGGAATCAATGAAAAAATGATACGCCGCCATCCTTTTGTATTCGAAAATATAACGCTTGAGGAGACGCAAAGGGCCCTTGGAGATTGGGAAACACGGAAAAGAATCGAAAAAAACCGTAAATATCTGCTTTCCGGTGTGTCGAAGGACTTGCCAAGTCTCCTTCTAGCATGTATAATTCAAAAGAAAGTTGGTTCTAATGGACTGACAGAGGCACTCGATGGAGAGCCGATTTCCAAGGACATGGAAGCAGAAATCCAGAGCATTCTGGCGGAAGAAGATCCGAAAGACAGGGAAGAAAAAGCAGGCCGCCTCCTTTTTGCGTTAGACCGTGTAATGAGCGAAAAGGGAGTGGAGCCGGAGTTGGCCCTACATCGGTTTTCTACTGGCTTCATGGAGCGGTGGAGAGCATTCGAAGAGATGCTTTTCCGTGAGGGGAAGAATCCGGCAGATATGCTGCCCGAGGAAGTCCGCGATGGTTGGAAGAGGTTCAGTCGGTGAGATTGAACTATGTCCATAGGAACTGGAGAGTGGCAAATGCCGCTCTGGTATGGTTAGGTCCATCATTATTAAAGGAGGATGTTTAGTTATGAACAAAACAGAACTCATCACAGCAGTAGCTCAGGAAGCTGAAATGACAAAGAAAGATGCTGAAAAAGCTGTCAAAGCTGTCATCGACGTCGTATCCGGTGCGCTCGTTAAAGGCGACAAAGTACAGATTATCGGCTTCGGTACCTTCGAAGTTCGTCAGCGTAAAGCACGCGTAGGCCACAACCCGTCTACCCAGGCTGAGATCAAAATCCCGGCTTCCAAGACCCCGGCTTTCCGCGTTTCCAAACAGCTGAAAGAAAAAGTAAACGTAAAGAAAGCAAAAGCTAAAAAAGCAAAGAAATAAGGTATGCGATGCACAAAAGCCCCTCTCACATGGAGGGGCTTTTGTTATGCGCGAGTAATTAGTGATCAGTGATCAGGGGTCAGGGCGCTTTTGATTGATTTTCTTATATGGCATAAATTCGGCTATCGGTTTGGAAATTGGAAATCGCTGGGTTCCTCTATCTAATTTTTTTGCGGAATCCGCATTTTTTTCAGATAGGTGTTGGTGGTTTCAAAGAAATATTATTAGCAAATACTATTTTCATCCAAAAGAAAATCTTCAATGCCCACATACCGTATTCCGTTTTCATCTGTCCAGGGCTTGATGTAGTCCCTGACGACTACGATTTTTTTGAAAGAGTCGGGGACACGAAGAAGCGATGCAATTTCCTGCTCTTTCTTTTCGGGAGCGTCGATGGAAAGGGCTGACTGGATATAGTACCGCTCGTCTCCGCGATTGACGACGAAATCGATTTCCAGTTGCTTGCGGGCATTCTTACCATCATCAGTCCGGATGTTCTGCGTCACTACGCCCACATCCACATCAAAGCCGCGACGGATCAGATCATTATAAAGAACGTTTTCCATCAGGTGCGTTTCTTCCAGTTGCCGAAATCCGAGTCGTGCATTTCGAAGGCCCACATCGGAATAGTAATATTTGGCCGGGGTCTTGATATATTTCCGGCCCTTCACATCATAGCGCTCTGCCTTTTGGAGCAGAAAGGCCTCGACAAAATATCCGATATAGGTGTCCAACGTGTCCGGCGCGATTTTGATATGCCTCTCACTGGCAAAGGTATTGGAAAGCTTGCTTGGATTGGTCAAGGAGCCGATGCTCGAGGCCAGCACATTTAGCAAGATTTCCAATACATCCGCCTGGTTCTTTATCTGATGCCTCTCCAGCACATCTTTGAGGTAGGTGCCGGTGAACAGGTTATGCAGGTAGCGGCTTCGCTCTTCGTGAGAGTCAGTCATCCAGACAAGAGGCATGCCGCCATAGGTGTAGTAATCTCGCCAGGCGCCGCGTTTATCGCCTGGGTAATTCTCGTAGACTTCGGCAAAGGAAAGGGGATGGACGCGGACTTCGTCACCTCGATCCCGAAACTGCGTCAGAATGTCCGAAGAAAGCATCTTTGAATTGCTGCCGGTCACATAAATATCCGCATTCGGGATTTTCATCAGCCCCAGCACCACATCGATGAAGCTCAATTTTTCATTTGGGTCATTCACATATGGATTTGGCACGGCAGTGACAAATTGGATTTCATCAATGAATACATAGTATCGCTTGTCCTTGTCTTTGATTTGTTCCTTGACGAATTGATTCAGTTCGAAGGGATTGCGGTACTTGGCATTATCGATTTCATCCAGCGCAAGCCCGATGATCTGATCTTCCTGTACGCCGGAGTCTAAAAGATACTGACGATACAGGTTGAATAAAAGATAAGACTTCCCGCTTCGGCGCAGGCCGGTGATAATTTTGATACGTCCATTGTCTTTTTTTCTGATTAACTGATCCAGATATTGTTTTCTCGCAAACTGCATCGCGTTTCCCTCCATGATTTTTTTGCGGAATCCGCATTCTTTTCATGAAGTAGTATATCACAAAGCCGGGGATACCTTAATATATCTAGCTGATTTTTTTGCGGAATCCGCATTTTTTTCAGCTAGAGTTAGTGGTCAGTGATCAGTGATTAGTATTCAGGGCGCATTTGATTGCTATCTCGCGCTGCATGATTTTCGGTATCGGTTTGAAAAACGGAAATTTTGCTATTTGAGCCAGTAGCCAAACGCGCCCTAATCACTGATCACTGATCACTGACCCCTAAAATCCCAAACCATTTGCCCCCTATGTTATAATCGTATAGGAACTTAGGAACTCTTACAGGAAAGGAAGAGAATGATGGCAGAGGCGGCTCGTAAGTTTTTCATATTGACTGCAAGCATAGGGACAGGGCACAGCCAGGCGGCGCGGGCGATCGCGGAGGCGATCCAGCGGACCCATCCGAATGATTCGGTGCGGGTCCTTGATTTCGTGTCCAGCAATACTTTCTCCATCGATCACATGATCAAGGACACGTATCTGAAGATGATCGATGTATTTCCTGAAATGTATGACCATCTCTACAGCGACTCGCAGAATAGCCGCTTCGGGCAGATGTCCCAGAAGATGCTGTCGCTCTCTTTCAAGAAGCGGATGAAAAATCTCATCGCCACCTTGAAGCCGGATGCTATGATTTTCACCCATCCATTCCCGGCCGGGGCGGCGGATCTTTTGAAGCAGGATGGAAATATTTCTATCCCGCTCCTTGGCGTCATCACGGACTTTGATATCCATCAGCTTTGGATCAATAAGTATTTGGATGGCTACTGCGTGGCCACGCCGGATCTTAAAAATCTCTTGGAAACATACGGTGTGGAAGAGAGCCGCATCCATGCCACCGGCATCCCGGTGCGCCGGGCTTTCTATGAAAGGGCCATGAATCCTTCGGCCATGGAGAAGGGCACGGTCCTGGTCATGGGCGGCGGCTTAGGACTGGGGAATGTGGTGGATAATATTTCCCGGCTCGACGCGGTGGATGAGATTTCGAAATTCATTGTGATCACCGGGAAGAATATCAATCTGTACGAAAAGGTAGCAGCCCTGGCAGAGAAGCTGCGACACCCGGTGGAGCTTCATAGCTATACGAATAAAGTGGCGGACCTGATGGCGCGTAGTGAAATCCTGGTGACCAAGCCCGGCGCTCTCACGTGCACCGAGGCTATGGTGATGCATCTCCCCATGGTGCTGGTGAATACGCTGCCGGGTCAGGAGCGGGCCAATGCGCTCTACATGAAGAAGTCGGGCTGCGCGGAGTGGGTGAAACGGGGCGAGCTCTCGGAGACGGTGCAGCGGATCCTGAGAAATCCGGACGTCCGCGCCCGCATGGCCGCAGCCTGCGGAGAGAGCCATCCCGATAGCGCCATGGACGTGGTGTCGGTGCTGTATAATTTGCTAAAGAAATAAAAGCTTCGCTTCGGCGGAGCTTTTTTGTTGGGGGGAAGAGCGTGAATGCTGAAAGTTAGGAGTTAGGAGTTAGGAGTGAGGAGTGGAGGTGCGCCGCGTCAAATAAAAAAGCGGCGCGAATTTTGAAACAGGCAAACGCGTTTGGCTGCTTCCCCACTACCGCGAACCGTTTACCGTATAACCGTTAACCGGCTCATTTGATGATACCGGGAAATGGAACACAGCCCTGCTTTGGTATGGCGGTTTGTTGTGCCAATTCCCGCTATCGGAAGTCCGCGCAGTTAACGGTTACACGGTAAACGGTTCACGGTAGTGGGGAAGCAGGTACGCGCGCCCTTATCCCTTATCCCCTATCCCCTATCCCTGTGGCTTGCTCATTCTCTCAATTTCTCAATCCTCCCCCTTTCTAAAATCTCTCATTTCCTTTAAAATATAGAGTAGACTTCTGTTGGATTTTTTCGTGATGGAAGGAAATGCTATGGATTCTTTATTTGATATGACTTCGGAGGAGCAGGTGAGCTACGCGCCTTTGGCGGATCGCATGCGGCCGCGGCGGCTCGATGAAATCATGGGGCAGGAGGCGGCCATCGGGCGCGGGTCTTTTCTGTATCGCATGATCGAGAAGGACACGATCCCTTCGCTTCTCCTTTTCGGACCGCCGGGCTGCGGGAAGACCACCATCGCTTCGGTGATTGCGGAGATGACGAAGAGCCATTTCGTGAAGGTGAATGCTACGTCCAGTGGCATCAAGGATATTCGCGATGTGGTGACCAAGGCGAAGGGGGAGCTCTCTTACTATCGCCGGCGCACCATTGTTTTCATCGATGAAATTCATCGGTTCAATAAGGGCCAGCAGGATGTGCTGCTTCCTTATGTGGAAGATGGTACGTTTATTTTGATCGGCGCGACCACAGAGAATCCCTATTTTGAAATCAATGGGCCGCTTCTTTCCAGGATGCGACTGATTCATTTGAAGGCGCTGACCGACGAGTCCATCATGGCGGTCCTTCGGCGAGCGCTTTTGGATGAGAAGCGGGGGCTCGGAATTCATCACTATGGAGCCACCGAGGAGGCACTTTCTCTGATTTCCTCCTACGCCAGTGGCGACACGCGGGTGGCTTTGAATCTGTTGGAACAGTCCTGTGCCATGCTCGCTGATGGCGCCGCATTGACACCGAAGGAAATCGCCGAGGTGGCCGGTGAGCGGACGGCGGCCTATGATAAGAATCGGGACTATCATTACAATATCATTTCCGCTTTCATCAAAAGTATGCGAGGCAGTGACCCGGATGCGGCGCTGCACTACCTGGCGCGGATGATCGATGGCGGCGAGAAGCCTTCCTTTATTTCCCGGCGTATCATGATCTGCGCTGCGGAAGATGTGGGTCTTGCGGATCCCCAGGCCTTGCAAGTGGCGGTGGCCGCGGCCCAAGCATCAGAGATGGTGGGATTTCCGGAAGCCCAGATCATTTTGGCTGAGGCAGTGCTTTACGTCTGCCTTGCGCCGAAAAGCAATAGCTCTTGCTCCGGCATTTTTGCAGCCGAAGGGGAGGAGAAGACTCGGGCGAACTGGTCCATCCCGCTCCACCTCATGGATGCCCACTATGGCGGCGCCAAGAAAATGGGCATCGGTGTCGATTACAAATACCCCCACGACTTCGGCGGTTGGGTGGAGCAGCAGTACCTCCCCGACGAATTGGTGGGCCATACCTACTACCGTCCCCGGCCCTTGGGCAAGGAGGGCGACCTGGTGCGCGCCTGGTGGGAGAGGAAGAAGAGACATTAGGTTAGTGATCAGTAATTAGTGATCAGTAATTAGGGCGCGTTTGACGATAGAGGGAGATGGCGCATTGCCTTTTATCGAGAGGGAAATCGTTCCAATTCTTGTTAGCGTTAAATGCGCCCTGATCACTGATCACTGACCCCTGATCACCAAACCTCTCATCTATTTATCCTTACTTACAAAAGGAGTGACTTATTTCTTTTATGAAACGTAAAACGGAAAGGCCGAGGCGGACACAGAAAAGTAGCCAGGGGAGCAACTACGAGATCACCGGCGTAGCGTTGTTCCTTTTCGGGCTCTTTGTGCTGTTTAGCCTTTTTAGTGATAATACAGGGACCTTCGGGAGCATCAGCAACACGGGGACCCATTTCCTTCTGGGCGTCGGTGCGCCTTTGGGAGCCCTCTTGATGATGGGCTTCGGCGGCCACTATGCGGTCACGTCCCGCGGGATTTCCTGGAATCGCCGTGTGGCGCTGGTGATCCTTCTGGTGATGCTTCTCTTGGCAACGCTGCATCATTTCGCCGTGCCCTTTGGTGAGGAAATGGAAGTCTCTTCCATCCTGACCTATGGCGGTATTATCGGCGCAGGATTTTGCTCCTTGTTCCATGAAATCTTGGGCTTCTGGGGCACCACGATCCTTCTTTTTGGGGCGCTATTGAGTGATGTGTTGCTTTTGACCCGGTGGTCTCTCTCGGCGGGAGCCCAGAAGGTAGGCAGCAAGGCCCAGGTGCTCGGCAAGAAAACGGAGCAGAAATTTGAGGACGTGGCGGCGAAGATTCGCGAAAAGAAGGCCGAGCGTGATGCGGCTCGAAGTGCAGCGCGTCTGGAGG
>CAVEMF010000004.1:0-18591 GCA_963616715.1 Ruminococcus bromii
CCCTTATATACGCGGCGCTTCTTGATTTGTGCGCCGCGCCTCCCCCTAACCCCTGCCCCTTGACCCCTGACCCCTTTACCCGATATTACTTATCGAGCTAAGTTAGCAGAATAGTAGAAAGGAAGATTATTATGAGCTACAAACTTTGGGACACACTGAAGGAATTACAGACCGAATACGAATGGGTGGAATTGTCCCATTCCTTGAACAATGACACACCGATCTGGTCCGGCATGCCGGAAGGGGTGGTGGATCTGTCTCGCACCGCTTTCGACTGGGGCAATCCGATGCTGGAATGTCTCATCCAGACTTTCAAATTCCCGGGACAGTTCGGCACACACATCGACTTCCCCGGCCATTTCATCAAAGGAAAAGATCTTTCTGAAAAATTCAGCGTAGAGCACATGGCTTATCCGCTGTGCGTCATCGACATCACGCCGAAGGTGAAGGAAGATATCCACTATGCAGCTACCGCCGAAGACGTGAAGGCATGGGAAGCGGAGTACGGCCCTATCCCGGACGGCGCTTTCGTGGCACTGCGCACCGATATTTCCAAAGCGTGGCCGGATAACGACAAGCTCTCGGGCATCGCCGAAGATGGCAGCGAAAATTTCCCGGGCTGGTCCTTGGATGCGCTGAAATATATTTATGAAGTGAGAAACGCCGCAGCCAATGGCCACGAAGCTTTTGACACCGATGCTTCCGCAGAAGCTGCAAAGGCAGGGGACCTCGCTTGTGAACGCTACGTCCTCTCTATGGACAAAGTGCAGGTCGAAGTGATGCAGAACCTGGACAAGGTCGCTCCCGCCGGCGCCATCCTCTTCGTCGCATGGCCAAGAATCGAGCAGGCCACCGGCCTGCCGGTCAGAGCCGTAGCGATTACGCCGAAAATGTAGGCGGGGTTGACGCTATTGGTTTAGTGATCAGTGATTAGTGATCAGTGATCAGGGCGCATTTGGCTGCTGGCTAGCCAATATGTGCTAATGTATTGCATGAAAAAACGCGTTGTGAGTTTTGTCTCACAACGCGTTTTTGCTGTTCAAGTGCAGTAAGTAGCTCTATGTAGAATAGCGTTCAGCGCGTACTGATCACTGATCACTGATCACTGATCACTAAGTATTACTTCGTTCCGAAAATACGATCCCCTGCGTCGCCGAGGCCCGGGAGGATGTATTTCTTTTCATTCAGCTGGCGGTCGAGGGATGCGGTGTAGATCGGCACGTCCGGATGAGCGGCGTTCACCACTTCTACGCCTTCCGGTGCGGCTACGAGGCACATGAATTTGATATTCTTCGCGCCTTTGGCTTTCATCATGTCGATGGCTGCCACAGCGCTGCCGCCGGTGGCGAGCATGGGATCTACGAGGATGAAGTCGCGGCCATTCACATCAGGCAGCTTGCAGTAGTATTCGATGGGTTTCGCAGTGACCGGGTCGCGGTAGAGACCGATGACACCAATGCGAGCGGCCGGCATCACAGAGGTGAGGCCTTCCACCATGCCAAAGCCTGCGCGAAGGATCGGGACGATGCCGACTTTCTTGCCGGCTACCTGTTTGCCGATGGTGGTTTCCAGCGGCGTTTCGATTTCTACATCTTCCAGCGGGAAATCGCGGGTGAGCTCATAGCCCATGAGCAAAGTGATTTCCTGCAGCAGGCGACGGAATTCGCCGGAGCTGGTTTCTTTCTTTCTCATGATGGTGAGCTTGTGCTGGATCAGCGGGTGGTCAATAACGTGAATCTGCATAATTGCCTCCTTGTGCGGTTAACTGATTTCTTACATTGATTTCATAATTGTTCTTATTATAACACAAGTAAGGAGTGAGGGGCAGCACTAACGATTTAGTGATTAGTGATTAGTGATCAGTGATCAGTAGTCAGGACGCATTTTTCGCTTGAGAGAGTTGGCGCATAGGCCTTCTTATCCGAAGAAGGTGGCCGAAGGCCGGATGATGGGCGTGTACCATCGGTATTGGCTTAAGTGGCTCAAACATTAAATGCGTCTTGACCACTGAATACTAAAACGACAACGGAAAGTCCCTCTATGAGACGGAAACACCAAACGTGCCCTGACTACTGGTCACTGATCACTGACCGCTGATTACTGATTACTGATTACTAAAACGATAGTAGGAAGCCCGCTGCGATACGCAAGCGTCAAGCGCGCCCTGATCACTAATCACTGATCACTGACCACTGACCACTGACCACTGACCACTGATCACTAAACCGATAGCGCCAAGCATGATACCTTTAGAAAAAAGAATGACAAGCTGCAACGATTGGTGTAAAATGTAAGCTAGTATGGAAAAATAGGTTTTGAACCTTGCTGATAGATATGTCTGATAGCAAAGAAAAGAGGATTCTATGAAACATTTGAAGATGACCGCTATACTGTGCGCTTTGGCATTGACCGGCGCAGTGATGCCGAAGGCTTTGGCAGCGGATGCAGAAGCAGCTGCTGCGGCGGCGCCGGAAGCTGCTACCGCTGCTGTGGAAGAAGCAGCGCCGGTGGACTACACCGATGCGCTTTTGAGAGGTCTCTCTGTGACACTCCCGGATGTGCAGGCTGCGGTAGAGGCAGGCACATTTACGAATTTGTCGCCGCAGGCACCAAAGCCTGTGGAACCGGAGCCGGAGCCCATGCCTGAACCGGAGCCTGAGCCGGAACCCGAGCCGGAGCCGGAACCGGAGCCCGAGCCGGTGGTTCCGGCAGGGAAGTACACCGCCGACCAGGGCAGCGCAGCCAATGAAATCACCACTGACGGCGCTTATGATGACATGACCTATACCTCGGAGAAAGCTGATGAAAATGCACTTCGCGTTTCCATGGCTTACATCACCGCCAAAGGCGATAGCTTCACCAAGTCCGGCGATGCATCCGGTATCGACAGCAGTGACCTTTACGGCCTCAATGCAGCTCTCCTGGTGACCCACGGCGGTCATGGCGCATTCACAGATGCGAAGATTTCTACCACCGGCCTTGGTGCCGTCGGCGCCTATGGCTACAGCAAGGGCACTTACGTCAACCTCAATGGCGCAGAAGTCACCACCAACGGTCTGGGCGCTACGGCAGTCGCTGTCTCTGAGAGAGCTATGATGAAGGTGCAGAATTCTACGATTTCTACCAAAGGCGATCAGTCCCCCGCTATCAAGATTTCCCAGAACGGCGGCATGATCCTCGCCGAAGACTCCACCTTCGTGACCAGCGGCCTCAATTCTCAGGGCATTGTGAGCAATGGCAATGTGACCATTACCGGCGGCTCTGTGAAGGCTGAGCAGACCAAAGCGGCAGTCGTTAGAAATATCAATACCATTTCTTTGGAAGGCGCTACCCTTGAGGGCAATGAAGTGGGACCGGTACCTTACAACATCGTCATGTACGCTGATGCAGATGCCATCGGCACCATGGGGACCCAGCAGTTCGAAGCGAAGGACAGCGCGCTGATTTCTCATAATGGCGGCATGTTCTATGTCACCGGCACCCATTGCCGCATCACTTTGAGCAACACTACCATCGAGCAGGATCCGGCGCAGCCGGTCTTCACCATCATCGGCAATGATGGTGCCTTCGGCTGGGGCGCTCCCGGCACCAATGGCGGCCATGTGGAACTCATCCTCTCTCACCAGAACCTCACAGGAAATATTCTGGTAGACTCCATCTCTGATGTGAACCTCAATGTCCGCGAAGGCTCCGTATGGACCGGCGCCATCGACATCGTCCCCAATGCGGACGGCGGCGATGCGTACAAGACCAATGCGGATGTATTCATCGCAGAAGGCGCCACCTGGAATCTTACAGGAGACTCCAAAGTGACCAGCCTCTTCAACTTGGGTACCATCAATTACAATGGCCACACCATCACCTTGGCAGATGGCACAGTCATGGCAGGCTAATAGGCATAATCAAAGCCGCGAGATTTCCTCGCGGCTTTTTGCATGGGCGTAGTCGGTGGTCCGTTAATGCGGCTACCGCTGGTGCATACATAGTGGCGTCGCCTCTAGCGACTGGCTGCTGGCTGCTAGTCGGCTAGTGCGCAACACAGACTTACCAATGCGCTATACGCATCGCCTGCGCACTTTGTTGTCAGCAGCATGTTTCTCTTGCCGGCTAGAAGCTAGCAGCTAGAAGCCAGGGGCGACATCGATATGTTCGCACTAGCGGTAAGCAAGCATTATCCCCTATTCCCCCCTTCGTGTATTGAAGGAAATCCTTAAAAAGCGTATAATTAAAACAATACTGTGACAAAGTCAATTTCATGAGTTCGCAGGATGGTGAATGGTTGATGAAGGATAAAGAGATAGAAAAACTGATTTTAGAGAAGAAGGATGCGGAGCAGTTTCTTTCTTTGATCGCGCCGAAGTACATGGGCGTGTATGTGCTGGATGCGGAGACGGATTATTTCCGCGACGTCATCGGGCCGACCTATTTCCGGCAGATGGTGAAGGATCAGAATGGGTGTTTCTCTGCGGCCATGGAAACATACATGGATGAATTGGTGCAAAGGGATTACCGGTATCGCATCCAGCGGATGCTGAACTATGACTATGTGGCGCGTCAGCTATCGGAGAAGGGAGTCATCGAGACCAATTACCGCAAGAAGGATGGCGTTTTGGTGAAGCTGAAGGTGCTGCCTTACTCCGACAAGGCAGAGGATAAAAATCTTACCATTTGGATTTTTACCAATGAAGATAGCGCCGACGCCGTGTATAGCGTCTTGGGGGAAGCTCGTTGGTCCGCAGAGGTCTACGCCAAGGAGGTGCAGGACATCCGGTGGAATTCCGGGGCGGCGCATCTCTTGGGCTATGCGTCGGAGCGCGAAATGGATGGCATCAGTCTCTTGGCGCTGCTTCATCCGGAGGATAAGGAGCGGACGCTTAGGACCATTCACTCGGTGCTTCATGAAAATAAGAGGCGGCTCATTTATGATGTGGAGCATCGATTCCGCACCAAGTCCGGTGAGTACAAGTGGTTCCGTTCGGTGGGCAAGCCTATCCCGGATGAGAAAGGAAATATTACGCATTTCTATGGTTTCCTTTTGAATATCCAGGATCGGAAGAACATGGAAATCCAAAGGGAGCGAGCCTTGGCGGATGCCTTGGCAGCGGCGCAGCATGCAAACCATGCGAAGACTCGTTTCCTGAATAATATGTCCCATGACATCCGTACGCCTATGAATGCCATTATCGGCTTCACCGCTCTGGCTGCCAGAAATTTGGATAACCAGGATAAGGTAAAGGACTATTTGAAGAAAATCGCCACCTCCAGCAATCATCTCTTGTCTCTCATCAATGATGTGCTTGACATGAGCCGTATCGAGAGCGGCATGGTGAAGATCCAGGAGAAGGAAGTGCATCTGCCCGATGTATTCCATGACCTGCGCTCTATCTTGCAGGCCGATATCATGGCGAAGGGGATCGATCTTTTCTTCGACGCTGTGGGTGTATCGGATGAAGATGTGTACTGCGATCGTTTGCGTCTGAATCAGGTGCTTTTGAATCTTTTGAGCAATTCTTTGAAATTCACCAATCCCGGTGGCACAGTGAGTGTGCGAGTGAAACAGAATCCGGTGAAGCTGAAGGGCTATGCCGAGTATGAAATCCATGTGAAAGACAATGGCATCGGTATGAGCAAGGATTTCCAAAAGCATCTCTTCGAAGCTTTTACCCGCGAGCAGAGTGCTACTGTCAGTGGCATCCAAGGTACCGGTCTGGGCATGGCCATCACCAAGAATATCGTGGATATGATGGGCGGTACCATCGAAGTGCAGAGCGAAGTGGGACGCGGCACTGAATTCATCGTGAATCTCCAATTCCGCTTGAGCAACAATCCGCCGAAGTATGGCAAAATCAAAGAGCTCCAGGGCGTTCGCGCTCTGGTGGTAGACGATGACATGAATACCTGCTGCTCCATCAGCGAAATGCTTGGGGACATCGGCATGCGGTCCGACTGGGCCACCAGCGGTAAGGAAGCGGTAGTGCGCGCGCAGTTTGCGGTGAATCAGGCCGATGACTACGGCGTCTATATTATCGATTGGGCTATGCCTGATATGAATGGGCTCGAAGCGGTGCGCCGCATCCGCAAGGTGATCGGCGACAGCGCGCCCATCATCATCCTCACCGCTTACGACTGGGCGGAAATCGAAGAGGAAGCAAAGGCTTGCGGCGTCACAGCCTTCTGTGCAAAGCCGATTTTCCACTCCGAGCTTTGTGAAGTGTTAGCCTCCTCCTTCCAAGTGCAGAGCGAAGCGGTTGTGGAAGAAAGACACCACAAAGAATTCAAGGGCCGCCGCGTCCTTTTGGTAGAGGATAACCTTTTGAACCAGGAAGTGGCCAAAGAACTCTTGGAAGGCGCCGGCCTCAAAGTGGATGTGGTAGGCGATGGCGACCTGGCCGTAGACAAGATGCGCTACGCCCAGGAGGGACAGTACGATCTGATCCTCATGGATGTGCAGATGCCTCGCATGGATGGCTATACTGCTACCAGGGAAATCCGAACCCTCCCCAATCCGGCAGCCGCCAATATCCCCATCATCGCCACCACGGCGGACGCTTTCGAAGAAGACAAGAAAGCCGCCGCACGCGCCGGCATGAACGGCCACATCGCTAAACCTTTGGAAATCGAAAAACTCCTGGCCATTATGGAGGAGGTAATGAGATAAAAAAGGTTCGAGGTTCAAGGTTCAGGGGGCAAGGGAAGGTGCGCCGCACAATTCATAAAGCGGCGCGAGTTTTGAAATGGTTAAACGCGCCTTGCTGCTTCCCCACTACCGTGAACCGTTTACCGTATAACCGTTCACCGCGCATACTACCGATTACGAGCCGTGAGGAGATGAGTTCTTACACAGAAAATTATATCGCTCCATGGCTCGCCACCGGTAAAAGAAACGGTTAACGGTTACACGGTAAACGGTTCACGGTAGTGAGGCAGCAGGCAAACGCGCTGATTTCCCAAACTTGCGGCGCTTCTTAATTTGTGCGCCGTACCACTCCCTTGAACCTTGCCCCCTGAACCCGTACCCTTTATTTTTCCCCTTGACTCCCTCCTTCCTATCATGCTATAGTAGGCACAACTTGATAAGGGCTGTGAAGAGAAGAGTAGGATAGGGAAGCAGGAAAAGAGAGCTCCGGTGGGTGAGAAGGAGTGCTGCAGATGATCCGAAGATGGCCTCTGAGCCTGCCGGACCGAATAGTGAAGTCCGCCGGGAATTCCCGTTACAGAAAAGAAGTGACTGACTTCGTAAGGCCTATCCGGTGACGGGTAGGTGAAGTAGGGTGGTACCACGACACAAATCCATCGTCCCTAGAAAATGAGACGATGGATTTTTTTATTTCCCTAAGGAGGCCCATTATGAATTTCAAAAAGACAATCATCGCATCTCTGGCAGCCGTAGCAGCTGTAGGTTTCCTGGCAGGCTGCGGCGGCGACAAAGCTGCATCCTCTGCGCCGGCCAAGTCCGCTTCTGCTGCCAAAGCAGCCACCATCAAAGTCGGCGTTTCCCCGGTACCTCATGAAGAAATCCTTGGCGTAGTGAAAGACAAGCTGGCCAAAGACGGCGTCAACGTAGAAGTGGTGGAATTCACCGACTACGTGCAGCCAAACATGGCTCTCAATGACAAGAGCCTCGATGCCAACTATTTCCAGCACAAACCATACCTCGATGAATTCTGCCAGTCCAGAGGCCTGAAGCTGAAATCCATCGGCACCGTTCATCTCGAACCGATGTCCGTCTACTCCACCAAGATCAAAGCGCTGAAGGATCTTCCGGACGGCGCTCATGTCACCATTCCGAACGATCCCACCAATGGCGGCCGCGCGCTCCTGGTGCTCCAGTCTGCCGGCCTCATTAAGCTGAAAGAAGGCGCGCCCATCACCGCCACCCCGCAGGACATTGTGGAAAATACAAAGAATCTGAAATTCTCTGAACTTGAAGCGCCGCAGCTCCCGAGATCTTTGGAAGACTCCGACATCGCCATCATCAATATGAACTTCGCCCTCGAAGCCAAACTCGACCCGAAGACCGCTATCTACACCGAAGGCTCTGACTCCCCCTATGCAAACATCGTAGCCGTCAGAGAAGGCGATGAAAACCGTCCGGAACTCCAGAAGCTCATGAAAGCCCTGAACAGCCAGGAAGTCAAAGACTTCATCGAAAAGAAATACGGCGGCTCCATCAAGGCTACATTCTAATAGCGCGCGCTAATAGCGTGCAAAACGAAAAGCTCCCAGTTGGGAGCTTTTTACGTTGGCGGTTTAGTGATCAGTGATCAGTGATTAGTAGTCAGGGCGCATTTGTCTTCTGCGTTAGCTTGGCATCTAGTCCGCTATAGCCCTATGCACGACTACCGGCTCGGTTATTTCTCACGTCATCCTGAGCGAAGCCCTCGGATCTATTCATCGATAGCGGTAAGCAGAAAAAATTTCGCGGAAGGTCTTTGTGCCCTAATCACTGATCACTGATTACTGATCACTAAATCTCTATCCCTTGCCGCTTTCCTTCCCCTCCTTTATAATAATTGTAAAGAAATCGAAAAAATGAAAATTTCAAAAAATTGGGAAACGACTGCGAGGGATCCGCTCATGATGCGCGCGCTTTGTGCCAAAAAACATATTCTCTACCTGCTCTACGGGACGCTCTTTTTGCTTCCTTTGGATCCATACATTTTCTACATTACCTTGGTGCCGGCGGCGCTTTTGTGGATGGGCCATCTTTGGAAAGTGGGGGAGCTCACTTGTAAGCGCCCACCACTTTGGCAAATCCCCGCCGTCTTTTTGGTGTGCGCTTTTCTCTCCGCCTTTGTGTCCCATGACACCACCTTCTCTCTCATGAATTGGGGATTCCAACCTTTCATGTACGCCGTGATTTATCTTTTGATCCAGTCGGCGCTTACCACAACACGAGAAAAGGAAAAGGCCCTCTATGCGTTCCTGGCCGGCGCCGTGTGTGTGGCGGCCTACGGATTTTTCCAATACGCCAACGCCGCTGAAATGGCGGCCGATGCGGCGGCTCAAAGCTGGATCGATCCCGAGCGCTTTCCTCTCTTGAAACGGCGCATGTACTCCACTTTGGAAAATCCAAATCTTTTGGGCGCCTACCTGGTGATGATTATCAGCCTCCTCTCTGCTTTTCTGCTCACAGAGAAGGGGAGGGCGAGAAAGATTTCCTTCGCTGTGATTCTTCTTGTGCTCCTTCTGTGCCTTGCACTTACCTACTCAAGAGGTGCGTGGCTCAGCCTGGCGGCCATTGTATTGGGTCTCACTCTTTTCTATGACAAACGGTTTGGTTTTTTATTTCTTTTGATTCCTGTCGTTCTGGCCGTCTATCATGGGCAGATGGTGGAGCGGTTCCTTTCGCTCTTCTCCGGCGAGGACACCTCCGTGGGACTTCGCTTCGCCCTTTGGGAAAGCACCGAGGCCATGATCGAAGAGCATCCGCTTCTTGGCATCGGCTGGGGCACCTATTTCCTGGCGTACCCGGAATACAATTTCTTCATCCAAGATGAGCACGTGCTCATTTTCCACGCGCACAATATGTATCTCAATATGCTAGCCGAGGTGGGGATCCTAGGGGGCCTTTCCTTCCTCCTTGCCTTTTTCGCGCAGGGATATATTTCCTGGAAAATCTATCGAGAGAGAAGAAATCCATTCGCTACATCCATGGGCCTTGGCGGCCTCCTCATGGTGATGGCTATGGCCATGATCGGCATGAGCGACCACGTCCTCTTCAGTCGCTCCATTTCCTTCTGCTTCTGGAGCCTCTCCGCCCTCTGTACTTCCTGCCTGCATGAAAGGGAGGAGTGAGAAGTGAGGAGTGGTGGTGCGGCGCACAAATAAAAAGCGCTGTGAGTACCTGCCTCCTCATAGCGAGGAGCTTGGAGCTAGGAGCAAGGAGCTCCGCTGGAGTCAGCGGGCATGCTGAATAGTAGAGACAGTAGGCGGAGCGTGCTTTGACTGTAGCGTCGTTGTCTCGTGGGGTAAGCTTACAAACTCATAGCTCCCCGCTCCTAGCTATGAGGAAGCAGGTAAGCGCGCCCCCATTTCCAAACTCGCGACGCTTCTTAATCTGTGCGCCGCACCTTCCCCTGACCCCTGATCACTGATCACTAATCACTCTATTTCCCGACCACAAGTCACAAGTATACCATTTTGTCTAATAGGAAATATTTATAACATCTCCAATAGAATTTTAGAAACAAAGAACGGAAATTTTGCGATACAATCAGCCAATTTGTGTTATAATACCTTTGATGACTGAGAAAGTCACGGATACAGTCGTTCCATACGATGATTTTGGAGGAGGAGTTTTTCTGATGATATGAGAGCCTAAGAAGCGGTCATATAGGATACAGATAAACTGCTCTTTTTTTAACTAGCGGAAGACTGTGTTTTTTTCTGAGGCAAAAAGCTCCGGGCACAAGGCGAATGAGTTTTAAGACGCTCCGGACTTTTGATATTTTTTATTTTTTGGGAGGATGATAGTAATGATCGACACCAATGATAGCGAATTCCTTAGCAGAATTGAATGTGCAGACCTGAAAGCAAAGATTTGCGACGCTAAAACTGCAGCAGCTATGATTCAGCCAGGCGACATCCTTGGTATCTCCGGATTCACCCCATGCGGCTATCCGAAAATCACCATGCATGAACTCGCTGAACGTATGAAAGAAACACCATTCCAGGTAGACGTATGGGCTGGTGCTTCCACCGGTACTCAGATCGATGGTGAACTGGTAGCTGTAAACGGCATGAGACTTCGTATGCCATACCAGACCAATGCTAACCTGAGAAAAGCCATCAACAACGGCACCATTCAGTACTTCGACGTTCATCTGTCTCATGTAGCTCAGCAGATCCGCGCTGGCTTCTTCACCAACGCTAAAGGCGAAAGAGTAACCGGCCCGGACTTCGCAGTTATCGAAGTCTGCAAAATCGGACCGAACGGCGAACTCTACCCGACCACCGCAATCGGCAACTCCCCGGTATTCGCTGATACCGCAAAGAAAATCATCGTAGAAGTCAACACCACCCAGCCGGTAGCACTCGCTGGCATGGCTGATATCTACATGCGTAAGAACCCGCCGCACTGTGAACCGATCCCGATCACCAAGACCGGCGACCGCGTAGGCACCCCATACATCTCCTGCGATCCGTCCAAGATCGTTGCTATCGTTCCATGCGACATGCCAGACGTTACCCGTGCACTGGCTCCGCTCGATGACGACGCAGAAGCAATGGGCAACAACCTGATCGATTTCCTGAAAAACGAAGTTAAACATGGCAGACTTCCGGAAAACCTGCTCCCACTGCAGTCCGGCGTAGGCAACGTTGCAAACGCAGTTATCCATGGCCTCGTTGAATCCGACTTCAAGAACCTCACCGTTTACACCGAAGTTATCCAGGACGGCATGTTCGACCTGATCGACCGCGATAAGATCGACATGATCTCCGGTACCTCCCTGTCCCCATCCCCGGACGGACTGAAACGTTTCTATGAAAACATCGACGTATACAGCAAGAAGATCATTCTGCGTCCGCAGGAAATCTCCAACAACGCTGAAGTAGCTCGTCGTCTCGGCGTTATCGCTATGAACACCGCTCTGGAAATGGATATTTACGGCCATGTAAACTCCACCCACGTAAGCGGCACCAAGCTGATGAACGGCATCGGCGGCTCCGGCGACTTCGCTCGTAACGGCTTCCTGTCCTGCTTCTTCTGCCACAGCACTGCCAAAGGCGGCGCTATCTCCGCAGTAGTACCGATGTGCTCTCATGTAGACCACACCGAACACGACACCCACGTATTCATCTCTGAACAGGGTGTAGCAGACGTTCGCGGCGTATCCCCGAAAGAAAGAGCAAAACTCATCATCAACAACGTCGCTCATCCGGCATACAGAGATCAGCTCATGGACTACTACGAAAGAGCATGCGCAGCATGCGGCAACAGCCAGACCCCACATCTCCTGGGCGAAGCTTTCGCATTCCATCAGAGCCTGGCTGAAAACGGCTCCATGCTGTTCAAGAAATAATTTAATATTTCAAGAACTCGGCTAATGCTTTACAAATAAGCCAAATACTGTATAATAACCTATGGTGATACCTGCCGAAAGGCAGTGTCCGATACATGGGTCTGCAAGAGTCCCAGACGCTGCTGCAAGAAGACTCGAATGAGCACTGCAGCAGTCAGGGCTTTGCAAGCCCCCATATGGAAGAGAATTCCCAGGTAAGTGGTAAGAAGATCACAAAGTCGCGGCCACCGAAAACAAAGGAAAACGCTTCCTACACTTTTTATACTTACTTTTTTAGGAGGAAGATGAACTCATGTCTAACGAATCCCTGAAAGCTAAACTTGATGCCTACAACGCAGGCTATGAAGCACAGTGTGCAAAACATCCGGAAAGAGTTGGTCTGAAACACAAGAACCTGTACACCCCACTCGATCTCGAAGGTTTCGACTATGAAAGAGACCTCGGTTTCCCGGGCGAATATCCATACACCCGTGGCGTACAGCCGACCATGTATCGCGGCAAACTCTGGACCATGCGTATGTACGCTGGCTTCTCCACCGCTGAAGAATCCAACAAACGTTACAAATACCTGATCGCTAACGGCGGCACCGGCCTGTCCTGCGCATTCGACCTGCCAACCCAGATCGGTTACGACTCCGACGACAAGATGTCCGAAGGCGAAGTTGGTAAAGTAGGCGTAGCTATCGACTCCCTGTACGATATGGAAAGACTGTTCGACGGAATCAACCTCGGCCAGGTTTCCACCTCCATGACCATCAACGCACCGGCTTCCGTACTGCTGGCTATGTACATCGCTGTAGCAGAAAAACAGGGCGTTCCTGCATCTGCACTGCGCGGCACCATTCAGAACGATATTCTGAAAGAATACGCAGCACGCGGCACCTACATTTTCCCGGTTAAACCGTCCATGCGTCTGATCACCGATATCTTCGAATACTGCTCCGAATTCGTACCGAAATGGAACACCATCTCCATCTCCGGCTACCACATCCGTGAAGCAGGCTCCACCGCTGCTCAGGAAATCGCTTTCACCATCGCTGATGGTATCGCTTACATCGAAGCAGCTCTGAAAGCTGGCATGAAGATCGACGAATTCGCAGGCCGTCTGTCCTTCTTCTGGAACGCACACAACAACGTACTCGAAGAAGTTGCTAAATTCCGCGCTTCCCGTCGTCTGTGGGCTACCATTCTGAAGGAAAGATTCCATGCAGAAAGCTCCAAATCTCTGAAACTCCGTTTCCACACCCAGACCGCTGGCTCCATGCTGACCGCTCAGCAGCCGAACAACAACATCATCCGTGTTGCTCTCCAGACCGCTGCAGCAGTTATGGGCGGAACCCAGTCCCTGCACACCAACTCCAAGGACGAAGCTCTGGCTCTGCCGACCACTGAATCCGTAACCATCGCTCTGCGTACCCAGCAGATCGTAGCTTACGAATCCGGCCTGGCTGACGTAATCGATCCGCTCGGCGGCTCCTACTATGTAGAAGCTATGACCAATGCTATCGAAGCAGAAGCTAAAGAATACATCCGTAAGATTGATGAAATGGGCGGCGCTGTAGAAGCTATTGATAAAGGCTACATCCAGAAAGAAATCCAGGACTCTGCTTACGCTTGGCAGATGGCTGTTGAATCCGGCGAAAGAACCATCGTTGGCGTCAACAAGTTCACCATGGAAGAACCACCGGTTACCGGCCTTCTGAAAATCGACGCATCCGTTGGTATTAAGAAGAAAGCTCAGCTCGCTGAAGACAAAGCTAACCGTGACCAGGCTAAGGTTGCTGAAGAACTGGCTAAACTTGAAAAAGCAGCTGCAACCCCGGCTGAAGGCCCAGACCATGTAAACCTGATGCCAGTCATCCTCGACTGCGTACGTGCATACTGCACCGAAGGCGAAATCTGCGGCGTTCTGCGTAAAGTTTACGGCGAATACAAACCGCACAACACCCTCTAATACTAGGGCAGCCTGACAAAAGAGAATACTTTATTACTCATAAATTTCTGGAGGTAATTTACAATGGCAGAAAAACGTATCAGAGTACTGGTAGCTAAACCGGGTCTTGATGGACATGATCGTGGCGCAAAAGTTATTGCTCGTGCACTCCGCGATGCAGGTATGGAAGTAATCTACACCGGTCTTCGTCAGACCGTTGCTCAGATTGTTGAAGCAGCAGACGCAGAAGACGTTAACGTAGTAGCTCTGTCCCTGCTCTCCGGCGCTCACAACACCCTCTTCCCGGAAGTTGTTGAAGCTCTGAAAGCAAAAGGAATGGGCGACGTTCTCGTACTCGGCGGCGGCGTAATTCCTGCATCCGACATCCCAGGCCTGAAAGAAGCTGGCGTAAAAGCTATCTTCACCCCTGGCACACCAACCAAAGAAGTTATCGACTTCATTCAGGAAAACGTAAAATAATTTAACCATTGACTGATTAGCTTGACAGTTAAAGGTTAAAAAATGTAGATGCATGGGGCTGGGAGCATACTCAGTCCCATTGCAACTATATTTATTGTTTACTCTTCGAAAAGGCGGTGCATCCATGGAATTTTCTATGAAAGATTTTTGGGGTGGATCTAGACGTGCCTTGGCGAGAGCAATTACCATCGTTGAAGACGAACGGGATGGTTACGAGGAGATCATGAAAGAGATCTACCACCATACCGGACGTGCACAGGTCATCGGTATCACTGGTGCGCCTGGTGCGGGTAAGAGCACACTGTCGGACGCCCTCATTAAGCAGTTCCGCAAACAGGGCAAGACGGTAGGTATTGCAGCCATCGATCCTACCAGTCCATTCTCCGGCGGCGCCATCCTTGGCGACCGTATCAGAATGAACGACCTGACATTGGATCAGGGTGTTTATATCCGTAGTATGGGTACACGCGGCAGTCTCGGCGGGCTTTCCCGTAAGACAGCAGATGCGGTCAAACTGATGGATGCTTTCGGTCTCGATGTTATTCTCATCGAAACAGTAGGCGTAGGACAATCAGAAGTAGATATCGTTAAAAATGCGGATACGACACTTGTTGTGCTCGTACCTGGACTAGGCGACGATATTCAGGCTATTAAAGCAGGTATCCTTGAAATTGGTGATGTATTCTGCATCAACAAATGTGATCGCGATGGCGCAGATCGTTTGAATGTAGAAATCGAAATGATGCTGGATTTGGGCGAAGCTCAGAACTGGCGTCCTCCGATCGAAAGAACGATTGCGAACAAAGACCAGGGCGTAGCAGAAGTAGTAGCTTCCCTTGGCGAACATCGCAAGTATCTCGAAGAGTCCGGTCTCCTTGAGGAAAGAAGACGTGAACGGGCTAGATGCGAGATGCTCGAGATGATTCACGATCGCATTTCCCGTCACATTGAGGAAAACATTTCCTCGACGGGTGAATTTAGTGACTGCGTGGAACAGGTCTTTGAACGGAAGACAGATCCGTTCACTGTCGTTGATTCCATTGTAGGCAAAATATTCAAATAATTTTAAAGGAGGAGTTATTATGGCATTCAAAGTAATTTGTGTCGACCATGTAGGCGTTGCTGTTAAAGACCTTCAGGCTATTAAACAGCAGATGAAAGACATCCTCGGAATGGAACCATCCCTTCCGGATGAAACCGTCGAAGAACAGCATGTAACAACAAGCTTCTTCAAACCGTCTGCTCAGACCGAAGCATGCGAACTCGAATTCCTGGGTTCCACCACTCCGGACGGCCCGATTGCTCGTTTCATCGAAAAAGCAAACGGCGGCAAGAATGGTTTCCAGCATGTTGCACTTCGTGTTGACGACATCGAAGCTTGCCTCGCAGATCTGCAGGCTAAAGAAGTACCGCTCATCGATAAGAAATATCGTATCGGTGCTGGCGGCTGTCATATCGCATTCTTGCATCCAAAGACCACCGGTCTGCTGCTTGAACTGACAGAACGCCCAGGCGGCCCGTCCTTCAAGGCTTAATTGATCGATGGCAAGTGTCTTACCCATCGGGGTAAGACATCCCCCTCACGGGGTCCCTAAAATTTTTGGAGGTGTAAGAATGGCAACTGTTGCAGAAAGAATTGAACTTCTCCACAAAAACCTCGCACACGTAGAGGCTATGGGTGGGGAATCTAAAGTTGAAAAACAGCATGCAAAGGGCAAACTGTCCGCTCGCGAAAGACTGGCTCTTCTGTTTGATGAAGGCACTTTCGTAGAAGTAAATGCCCTCGTTAAATCCCGCTGCCACAACTTCGGCCAGGAAAAGAAAGATCTCCCGGGCGAAGGCGTTGTAACCGGCTACGGCACTGTTGAAGGCAGACTCGTATTTGCTTTCGCTCAGGACTTCACCGTAGAAGGCGGCTCCCTTGGCGAAATGCACGCTGCAAAGATCGTTCACGTAAACGAACTGGCACTCAAAGTTGGTGCTCCATGCGTAGGCCTGAACGATTCCGGCGGAGCTCGTATCCAGGAAGCTGTAGACGCACTGTGCGGCTATGGTAAAATCTTCTGGTGCAACACCATTGCATCCGGCGTTATTCCGCAGATTTCCGCTATCATGGGACCATCTGCAGGCGGCGCTGTATACTCCCCGGCTCTGACCGACTTCATTTACATGGTTAAGAAAACATCCCAGATGTTCCTGACCGGCCCGGCAGTAGTTGAATCCGTAACAGGCGAAAAGATCACCGCTGAAGCTCTCGGCGGCGCTATGACCCACAACCGTACATCCGGTGTAGCTCAGTTCGCTTGCGAAAACGACGAAGACTGCATTAAACAGATTCGTTACCTGCTCTCCTTCCTGCCGAGCAACAACATGGAAGATGCTCCAATCGTTGAAACCGGTGATGATCCCACCAGAACCGATCCGGCTCTCGATTCCATCATGCCAGAAAACTCCAATGCACCATACAACATGTATGATGTCATTAAATCCGTTGTAGATAACGGCGAATACTACGATGTAGCTAAAGAATTCGCAAAGAATATCATTACCTGCTTCGCACGTTTCGATGGCCAGACCGTTGGTATCATTGCTAACCAGCCAGCATTCATGGCAGGCTGCCTCGACTACAATGCATCCGACAAATCTGCTCGTTTCATCCGTTTCTGCGACTGCTTCAACATTCCGGTAGTCAACATCGTTGACGTACCAGGCTTCCTCCCGGGCAAACAGCAGGAATACGCTGGCGTAATTCGTCACGGCGCTAAGATGCTGTTCGCATACTGCGAAGCTACCGTTCCGAAGATCACCATGATCCTCCGTAAAGCATACGGCGGTTCCTACATCGCTATGTGCTCCCGTGAACAGGGCGCTGACCAGGTATTCGCTTGGCCAACCGCTGAAATCGCTGTTATGGGACCTGCAGGCGCAGCTAACATCATCTTCAAGAAAGATCCAAACAGAGAACAGCGTACAAAAGAATATGTTGATGAATTCGCTACTCCATACAAAGCTGCTGAACGCGGCTATGTAGACGCAGTTATCGATCCGAGAAACACTCGTCCAACAATCATCAATGCACTGAAGATGCTTGCTTCCAAGCACGAAGTACATCCGGCAAAGAAACACGGAAACATTCCGCTCTAATATTTGCCAATACATACTCTAATTGAAAGGATGGGTACTACAGATGGATAACGAGACAGTTATGTATATCGCGGTTTTTGCTGCTGTTGTTGCAGTAATTGCCCTGATCATGATCTGGCAGGTACGTTCATCTCTCAATCAGTCCGCAGCACCGGCACCGGCCGCAGCTCCTAAGAAAGCTGCAGCTCCTGCTCGTCCGGCAGCTCCTGCCGCAGCAAACAATGGTGCAGTTGTAGCAGCTATCGCTGCTGCAATCGTTGCTATGGGTGGCGGCGAAATCGTCTCCATTCGTCCGGCAGCTAGAACCGGCTGGACCACCGCAGCTCGCCAGGCAGGCATCGCTGGCAGCCAGCAGTTCTAATTGAAAGTTGAAAGTACACAATCATTTAGGAGGAAAGACAATGAGAAAATTTACTGTAACAGTTAACGGCCAGGATTACGATGTAGTAGTTAAAGACGGCGGCGCTGCAGTAGCAGCTCCGGCAGCAGCTCCGGCTCCGGCAGCAGCTCCGGCTCCAGTAGCAGCTCCGGCTCCGGCAGCAGCTCCGGCTCCAGCACCGGCTCCGGCTCCGGCTCCAGCAGCAGCTCCGGCTGCACCTGCAGGCGCAGGCGAATCCGTTGAAGCTCCGATGCCGGGCAAAGTCATCAGCATCGCTAAACACGTAGGCGACGCAGTTGCTTCCGGCGACGAAGTCCTCGTACTCGAAGCTATGAAGATGGGCAACCCGATCATGGCTCCATGCGACGGCAAAATCACCGGCATGCCGGTATCCGTTGGTCAGTCCGTACAGGGCGGCGACGTTCTGTTCACCGTTGGCTAATAGCGGTAAACGTTACGCATAAGAAAAAGCAGTGCTTCGGCACTGCTTTTTTCTATTTTAAACAAATGTTATTTTGACTTGACAAATAAAAAAGCGGCGAGAAAATTCTCGTCGCTTTTTTGATGGGTATCATCCGCCCGGTGGGCACTCTCTTCGGAGAAGAGGGCAAAGAGTGAAGGCATTACCC
>CAVEMF010000005.1:0-18369 GCA_963616715.1 Ruminococcus bromii
TACGGTGCATTTCTATCCGGCGCTATCGCGCGACCCTTCTCCAAGGGTCTACTCATGTAGGGCTATAGCAACAAATCGATGCGTACCCTCGGGATAAAATCCTTAACTTAACAGCATTATCCCTATCCCTTATCCCATATCCCTTTTGCGCCAAAATAAAAAAGGACTGCTTTCGCAGTCCTTTTTTATTTTTATCGTACACTTTTCACTTTCATGCGGCGTTCCAGGAGACGGAGGCACATGGAGACGATGAAGGTCATGATGAAGTAGTAGACCGCAACGATGACCAGCGGCGGGAACGGCTGGAAGCTGATGCCCTGGATGGTGGTGGCGGTGTACATCAGGTCGGCCATACCGATGACGGAGACCTGGGAGGATTCCTTGATCAAGGTGACGAATTCGTTACCGATGACAGGAAGGATATTTCTGATGGCCTGGGGAATGATGATGCGCACCATGGATTCCCATTTCGAGAAGCCAAGGGACATAGCGCCTTCCAGCTGGCCTTTCGGGATGGACTGGATGCCGGAGCGGACGATTTCACACTCGTAAGCGCCGGAATTGATAATCAGCGCCAAGACGCCGGCGGAGAGTCTTTCAAAGTCCACACCCATGATGGTGAAACTGGGGAAATGGATGCCCAAAAATGGAAGCCCGAAGAATACCAAGGAAATCTGCACCAATACCGGGGTGCCGCGGATGATTTCTACATAGACGGTGGCGATCCACTGGAGGATCTTGATACCGGAAATCTTCATGAATGCCAGGATGATCCCCAAGAGGAGCCCAAAGAAGCAAGACAAAAGGGAAATGATGATGGTGATCTTCACACCGGACATAAATATGTCGTTATATTTTACTGCTGTTTCTAAAACCATGTCCATAGTTACATCATCTCCTTAAATCTCGGCATGAATGAGGCGTTTCAGGAAGGTCTGTGTACGCTCTTCCTGCGGGTGGGTGAAGATATCCTCCGGATTTCCTTCTTCCACGATGTAGCCTTTATCCATAAAAATGACATGATTCGAAACGCTTCTAGCGAACTGCATTTCGTGAGTGACCACAGCCATGGTCATGCCGCCCAATGCGACTTCTTTCATGACTGTCAGTACATCGCCGACCAGCTCCGGATCCAGCGCCGATGTCGGTTCATCGAAAAGAAGCATTTTCGGCTTCATAGCCAAAGCACGCGCGATGGCCACGCGCTGCTGCTGGCCGCCGGAGAGTTCGCCGGGATAGTAATCGGCTCTATCTGCCATACCTACGCGAGAGAGCAGCTCCATGGCTTCTTCCTTCGCCTGGGCTTTCGGCAGCTTTTTGATATGAATCGGCGCGTACATCACGTTCTCGATAGCGGTGAACATAGGAAACAGATTGAACGACTGAAATACCATGCCCACATCGCGGCGCAGCATTTTCACGTCGGTCTTTTCATTCACTTTTTTGCCTTCGAACCAAAGTTCGCCACCCGTCGGCTTTTCGAGCAAATTCAAACAGCGGAGAAATGTACTTTTCCCGGAGCCCGATGGTCCGATGATGGTGCATACTTCCCCGTTCTCAATCTTCACATTGATATCTTTCAGCACTTCGACTTTTCCGAAGGCTTTCTGTAAGTGTTTTACTTCGTAAACAACTTTTTTCTCTGCCATGTGCCTCACACCCTTCTATAATATTCAGATATTAGCATAAGTATACACTTGTGTCAATGATTTAGTGGTCAGTGATTAGTGATCAGTGATCAGGATGCAGTGCCGCTACTATGCACTAGAGCCATTACGAATATGTTTAAAATAAGACAAGGAAGGACTGATCACTGATCACTGACCACTGATTACTAAACCGCCACAGTCCACCCCAGCAATTAAGGCCCACCTACAAACCGCCTTACGGTCAGACATTTTCATTTCCATAAGTTGCTTGAAAAATTAAAGTGTTTCTCATCTTCTATTTACGATGATTTCTGAGAATGCTAAAATGATTTCATGATTTTGGTTAATTATTAAATCATATACATTTTTATCCACCAGGAGGAGTAATTATGAGCAAACATGAAGACCTGCATGCACACCATTGCGGCTGCGGACACTGCCATCACGATCACGAAGAAAACCACGCTCACGACAATGATTCCCACCAGAATGATGAGGAGCATCATCATTGTCACGAAGAAGAGCATGAATGCCACTGCCACGAACATGAACACGAACATGAACACGCTTGCGGCTGTGGACATGAACATAATCACGAACATGAAGGCCACGACCACGGTCATGAATGCAGCTGCGGGCATGACCACGACCATGCGCACGGAGATCACGACCATGGCCACGAATGTGGTTGCGGGCATGATCATGGCCATGCGCACGAAGATCACGACCACGGTCACGAATGCGGCTGCGGACACGATCACGGCCATGACCATGGACACGATCACGCACACGGTTGCGGATGCGGACATGACCACGGCCACGACCATGGACACGATCACGGGCACGACCATGGCGGCTGCGGTTGCGGCTGCTGCGAAGAGGTGGAGGAAGAACATCACGACCACTCTTCGGACCCGGAAATGGAGAAATACAAAGATAATACCGCTGATGTGATGGAAAGCGATGAAGAAATCAAAGCCGATGAGCGCCGCGCTTTCGGTCATTTCCATGACAAAGGCGTGCACCACCAAGACGGCCACAAAGAAGACTGCCACTGCCATGGCTGCATCGAGGAAGAAGACTGCGACTATTGCGGTAAGGATCTCGCTTCCTGCCACTGCGATTTCTTAGGCAAAGAATACAAGAGAGGCCTCTACCACATGGACCATCTGGACTGCATGGAATGTGCGGCCAAGATGGAAGGCAAGATTCGCGAAATGCCGGCAGTATTCTTCGCTTCTATTTCCTTTACCAAGAAAGAACTGCGCCTGATTTCCAAGGAAAATCCGGACACCATGATCCCGGAAGTTCTGAAAGTTTGCCGCAGCGTGGATGAAAATATCGGTATCGTCCCCCCGTCGGACAAGACCGGCTTCAAGACCGAAGTCTATGAAATCCCCACCCTGGACTGCGCGGCTTGCGCCGTGAAGCTGGAAAAGGTGGTAAACCGCCAGCCCGGCGTGCTCTCCGCTTCGATTTCCTTTGCCACCAAGACCATGAAGCTCACCGCTGAAAATCCGGATGCTCTCATCCCGGAACTGATCAAAAAGTGCAGCGAAGTGGAAAGCGGCACGAATATCGTGAAGAAACAGCGCCCCTCCAAGGCACAGCAGAAATCCAAAGCCAAGAAGGAAGAATCCTTCTTCGACAAACTGAAGAGCGAAAAAAGCCAGCTTTTCATCGGCGGCATTCTCTTCGTCATCGGTATGCTGATGCATTACAACCCGGCGAATATGTTTGCCGGCATGTCTGATGTAGGCGATATTTTCTTCTTTATTTCCTACTTCATCTTAGGCGGCCCCATCGTTTACACCGCTCTCAAGAACATCACCCACGGGGAATTCTTCGATGAAACGTTCCTCATGACGGTCGCTACTGTCGGTGCCTTCGCCATCCACGAATACCCGGAAGCCGTCGGCGTCATGCTCTTCTACCGCATCGGTGAATATTTCCAGGATCTCGCAGCGGACAGAAGCCGCGACCAGATCATGGACGCCGTAGACCTTCGTCCGGAAGTGGTGCAGCGCGTCCTCGCTGACGGCACCACCGAGACCATCCCGGCAGAAGATGCTGAGGTGGGCGACATCCTTCTCATCCGCCCCGGCGACCGCATCCCGCTTGATGGCATTATTTCCGAAGGGGAAACCCAGATCGATACCTCCGCTGTCACCGGCGAACCGAAACCGGTCCTCGCTGCTATCGGCGACTCTGTAGACTCCGGCTGTGTGAATATGACCGGCACCATCAAGATCCAGGTAGAAAAAGTCCTCGCTGAATCCATGGTCACCCGCATCCTGGACTCCGTAGAAAATGCAGTAGCCAGCAAGCCAAAGATCGACCGCTTCATCACCCGCTTCTCCCGCGTGTACACCCCTATCGTCGTATTCGTAGCTATTGCGGTCGCTGTCCTTCCCCCACTCTTCTTCGAAGCAGACTGGGATAAATGCATCTACACCGCTCTGACATTCCTCGTTATCTCTTGCCCCTGCGCCCTGGTTATTTCCGTGCCCCTCTCCTTCTTCGCCGGCATCGGCGCTGCTTCCAAAGAAGGTATCCTTTTCAAAGGCGGCACCGTCATGGAAGCCCTGTCCAATACCAAAGCGGCTGTGCTCGATAAGACCGGCACACTGACCGAAGGGAAATTCAAGGTCAGAAGCATCATGAAGACCGCAGACGCTTCCGAAGATGAAATCCTTTCTCTGGCCGCTGCCGGAGAAATCTACTCCACCCACCCCATCGCCCAGTCCATCGTTTCCGAAGCCAATGAAAAAGGCCTCGCCCTGCCGAAGCTGGAATCCATGCAGGAAATCGCAGGTCACGGCGTGAAGGCAAAATGGAATGGCAAGGACGTATACATCGGAAATGAAAAGCTCTTAAACAAAGCGGGCATCCTCCTGCCGAAACTTCCGGAAACCAAGGAAGTGGGCACCGAAGTCTATGTAGCTACCGGTAAGACCCTCCTGGGCCGTATCACCATCTCCGATGCCATCAAGTCCGATACCATCCAGGGCATCAAAGATCTGAAGGACCTGGGCATCACCCCTGTCATGCTGACCGGCGACAATGAAACCAGCGCGAAAGCCATCGGCTCCATGGTAGGCATCGAAAATATCCATGCAGGCCTCCTTCCGGAAGATAAGCTCTCGGAAATGCAGAAAGTCAGAAAAGACATCGGCTCTGTCCTCTTCGTCGGCGACGGCATCAATGATGCGCCGGTCCTCGCCGGTGCGGATGTAGGCGCTGCGATGGGCAGCGGTGCAGACGCAGCCATCGAAGCCGCTGATGTGGTATTCCTGAACTCCAATGTGGACGCTATCTCCAAAGCTGTCAAAGTGGCTAAGAAAGTCATCAAGACCGCTTGGGAAAACGTAGCCTTCGCTCTCATCGTAAAAATCGCTGTCATGATCATGGGCCTTCTGGGCTATGCAAACATGTGGGTCGCCGTCTTCGCAGATACCGGCGTCACCATCCTCTGCATCGCCTACGCCGTCCGACTCTTGAAAGTGAAATTCTAAATTCTATAGGCATGATAAAAGCCCTGCTCGAAATGGTTCGAGCAGGGCTTTTATCGTTTTAGTGATCAGTGATTAGTGAGCAGTGATCAGGACGCGTTTAGCTGCTGATTCACTACGCCGTCCACCAAGAAGCATTTCCGAAATGTGAGAAAGTTGTCAAAAGCGCCCTGATCACTAATCACTGATTACTGATCACTCCCTTCAATACCGTTCCCCCTCGAGCCCATTATACTCTTCAAAAAGCGCCAGGCAGGCTTCCCTGTCCATGGGGATGAGGTAATCTTTCAAAGCTTCTCTACCGCCAAAGAGGTCGTCGAATTTTTTATCTCGGAAACCGATTCTTTCATTGTCCTCGATGGTGCAGCCGTAGTACACCTTTTCGATATTTGCCCAAAGGCACGCGGCCAGGCACATGGGACAAGGTTCGCCGGTGGTATAGAGCACCGCGCCTGCGAGACTGAAAGTACCCAACTCCTCTTCCGCCCGGCGGATGGCGTCGATTTCTCCGTGGCAAGTGGAGTCGTTGTGCAAAAGCACACGATTGTGCCCCCGCCCGATAATAGTTCCGTCCTTCACGATGACGCTCCCAAAGGGACCGCCGTGGCCTAGATGGATGCCTTCTCTTGCTTCTTGGATAGCAATTTCCATATAGGGATTCTCGGCATGGTAAGACGCCGGCGTCATATTTGTCGCATCCATATAATTCCTCCCATGTAGTTTCTTATCGATCAAAAATTTTAGACAGCGGATTATTCATAAAGAGATCCGCTTCATTGATATAGCGCCGCACCATTTGCACAGAACGATGGCGAGTCTGCTTCATGATGAGTCGTTCTTCGATGCCGTGCATGGCTGCATAGGTAGCAAATCCGTGGCGCAAGCTGTGGGCACCATAAAGCGCCGGGTCCAGGCCGATGAGAGCCGCGTATTTCTTCACCATGAGATTCACGCTTTTATCGCTGAGCCGCTTGCTAGAGGGCTTCCCATTTTTTAAAATCCCGCGAAATAGTGGCCCTTCGTGAATGCCGGCTGCTCTCGTCCACGCGTCGATGGCGCCGATGCAGTCGAGGCTCGCATCCTTCAAGCGAGGGATACCGATTTGCTGCCCTTCTTTCATCTGGTCCGTCTTGGATTCTCGGATATTCACCACGATGCCCTGCGGAAACCGGGCGATGTCCTCCACATCGAGCCCCACCAATTCGCTTCGGCGAAAAGCCCCCATGAATCCCAGAAGCAGAAGCGCCCTATCACGCAGCCCTTGCAGGGTCGACAGATCCATATAGGAAACCATTTGCTCGATTTCCTCCCAATAAATGGGCGTCTTCCCCACTTGCACGGATCCCTTCATACGAGACAGCCCGATGAGCGCCTCTTTCACCACCCAGGCTTTGCAGGGATTCTCTGCCGCTTTTCCGCCGGCGTTATAATTTTCAGAAATCGCACTGATGCGGCGACGGATGGTGGCCGATTTCGCATAGTCCGCCAGATCATTGATATAATTCACAATGGTCTCCGGCGTGGCCGGAAAGGCTTCCGTTTTGTGGTACTTGCACCAATCACAGAAATCATTCCAATCCGATTCGTAAGCATTCAGCGTGCTTTCGGCTTTGGTTTCCGAAAGGGATGCGATGGATTTCTCGCTGAGTCCCTGGGTATCAGCATGATGGGAGAAATCTCGAAGAAAAAAGTTTTTAGACATATCCATACCTATTCTATGAGAATTGCGACAATTGATAAATTTCCTCTCTTATAGTATAGGAGCCAATCTCCCATTTCGCAAGAAGCGCGAGACATCAGATATGAGACAATTAGATGTGAGACGGGAGACATCAGACGAGACGTTAGACATAAGACATTAGACGAGACAGTAGACAGTAGACATTAGGCGACAGCCCCCCGCTAACCTCATTACCGCGGTGCGTCTAAAGTCCGGATGTCTCCCGTCTAATTGTCTCAAATCTAATATTTCCCGTCCTCCCTTATGAATCATTTTGAATTGCCGCATGCAAAAAGCGTTCCTCCTTTGGGAAGGGACGCTTTTTAAATGAATTATTTCATAAGCTCAGCCATTTTTTCGATAATGATATGGCCCAATTCATCTTTTGTCATTTTGGGATACTGCTCCATATGGCCATCCTTGTAAAGGAGCGAGGCGATATTGGTAGGCACATTGAAACCGGCGCCGGGCATGGCCACGTCGTTGGCCACCAGCATATCGAGATTTTTTCTCTGGAGCTTTGATTTCCCGTGCTCGATGACGTCCTGGGTTTCTGCAGCGAAGCCGATGAGGAATTGATGGGTCTTCTTCTGCCCCAGTCCAAAGAGAATATCCGGATTCTGGGTGAGGTCGATGCGCAGGAAATCATTGTCCTCTTTCTTGATTTTCTGATCCGCCTGCACCTTCGGGCGATAGTCGGAAACAGCGGCAGCCATGATAGCGGCGTCGCAGTCTTCGAAGCGAGCATTCATTTCCCTATCCAGTTCTCTGGCGTCACGGACGTAAACCACTTTCACGCCGGAGGGCACCGGAAGCGCTGTGGTGCAGCTCACGAGAGTCACATCCGCATCTTCCATAGCGGCGGCTTTGGCGATGGCGTAGCCCTGGCGACCGCTGGAGCGATTGCTGATGTAGCGGACCGGGTCAATATTTTCCTGGGTGCCACCGGCAGAGACAATGATCTTCTTCCCTGCCAAGAGATGGCGGCCATAGATGCATTTCTCGGCGCCTTCCATAATGGTTTCCAGGGCCGGGAAACGGCCTTTGCCGGAGGTATTGCAAGCCAGGTGGCCGCTTTCCGGTTCTACGAAGTGATAGCCGAAACGGGAGAGCTTGGCCATATTTTCCTGAACAATCGGATTTTCATACATGTTGGTATTCATGGACGGCACGAAAAGTACCGGCGCTTTGGTGGCCATGATGGTGGTGGTCAGCATGTCATCGGCGATGCCATTGGCCACTTTGCCGATGATGTCAGCGGTGGCCGGTGCGATGATGAAGAGGTCCGCCAGGTTTGCCAAGGCGATGTGCTCCACATCCCATTTGCTGATATTTGCAAACATATCCACTGTCACATCATTGCCGGAAAGTTCACCGAAGGTGATGGGCGTCACCAATTTCGCCGCGTTGGCGGTCATGATGCAGTGCACATCGGCCCCCTTCTGGCGAAGCTGGCTCACAAGGCCTGCTGCTTTGTAGGCAGCAATGCCACCGGAAATACCTACTACAATATGTTTATCCTTAAACATGTCTATTTTTCCTTTTTCTGAGATACTCAAAAGTCAGGAAAGGCGATGCCAATCCTGACTTGATTTTATTTCTTGAAAGAATAGGTGATCTTGTCTTCGTAGATTTCTTCCAATGCAATGGTGTCCGGCTTCTTATCACCGGCGCCATTGATGAGCGGTGTCTGGCCGTCCGTCAATTCGCGGGCGCGCTGTGCACACAGGGTGACCAACGTGTATTTGGAATCTACTTTCTTTACCAGGCTGTCGATAGAAGGATAACACATCATTTTAAGGGGACCTCCTTATTAATATACTGCTTGAAAATGGTTTCGATCTGTCCTTCATTTCGAGAAAGCTTGCATCTTTCCGCTTCCAGGATGGAGCAGGTCTTTCTGACTGCATCTTCAAGTACATCATTGACTACGATATAGTCGTATTTATGCGCCATTTTCAGCTCTTCGGTGATCTGCGCAAGGCGCTTTTCGATCACTTCCTCCGAGTCTGTACCACGGCCATGGAGACGGCCGGAGAGGATTTCCAGCGACGGCGGGACGATATAGATAAAGACACCTTTCGGATATCGTTCCTTCACCTGCATAGCCCCCTGGATGTCGATTTCCAAGAGCACCGATTTCCCGTCGCCGATCATATCAAGCGCCCGCTTCTTCGGCGTGCCGTAGTAATGGTCATAGACCCTGGCATATTCGAGGAAAGCGTCTTCTTTGATAAGCGCCTCGAATTCTTCATTGGTCCGGAAGAAATAGCTCTCCCCTTCTTTTTCTCCATTGCGCGGCGCTCTGGTGGTCATAGAAACCGAATACTGGAGATCCGGAAACAGTTCCCGGATAGCGCTGCAAATCGTGCCCTTCCCGGCGCCACTGGGCCCGGAAACAACGAGAAGAATCCCTTCATCTTTCTTTACCGTAGGTTCCATCAGTTTTCATCCAACCCTTCGCCGACAATATCCTTGCTGGTCAATCTGTGAGAAATCGTTTCAGGCTGCACCGCAGACAGGATGATCTGCCCACTATCCATGATAAGCACCGCTCTGGTCTTTCTGCCATAGGTGGCATCGATAAGCTCCCCTTTTTCACGGGAGTCCTGGATCATACGCTTCACCGGCGCCGACTCCGGGCTGATGATAGCCATCACGCGGGCAGCAGCAGCCATATTGCCAAAGCCGATATTAATCAATGAAAATCCCACTTTGTACACTCCTTATGCATTCTATTTCAAGAAGAAATCATTCCCTCTTGCAGTTTCTGTACTGAACATTATAGCACAAAATGACACCCATTTGTGCAGAAATAGGCAAAATTTCTAAGGGAATCGCTGATTTCATCTTAAAAAATCATCCTTGATTTTTATTCAAAACAAGAGCAAGCGAAATAGAGATCAGCGGCCTAGGCCTTGAACATCTGAGCAACAACATTCTGATAAAGTACATCTGTCCCAATCAAAAGCATCTGCACAGAGTACTGTCGCCATGCCTGCAAGCCACTAACTCTTCTACTTTCCTCACAGCTTCTCAATCCATCACAAAATTCATCGCTTTTTTGATGTCTTTATCACAGAATTCTATGCAAAATTGCCCATTTCATCACAAAATTCTTTATTTGTAGATGCATTATATCACATTTTCCAAAAGGAAAAATCCATGCGGAACATCTCCCGCGTCTTGGAGCATCGGATAAAAAATCCGCCTGCACTTCTACAGACGGATTTTCAAATGACATGGGCCTATTCGATTTTTTCTCCTTCGATAAAGCCATACCTCTCCAGGAGCGTGATGAATTGCACCAGCCTTGGCAGTACCGGCTCAGCCGCTTCGCCAAATTTCCAAGAGACCGCATCGGAGAGGGTCATGATATCGCTTGGCGACTCCAGCTGCTTCCACACGAAACTCCCCAAAGCATCGAGCTCGATGTAGCTGACTTTGGGACGGTGGAAGAACTTGTGAGCAATGGTCGCAAACAACCCTGTATGCTCCATTGTCAATTCTACAAAGCCATCCTCCCGCAGCCTCCATTCCTGACCGGTCTTGTGGTGGTATTTCCGGTCAAACATATTCTCCGATTTAAACATTCTTTTTACCGGCCTCAATGGCATACATAAACACAGCGACCAAAGCACAGAATACGATAAAAGCTCCTGCCTCCCCGATAGTGAAGAACCCGGAAATATCTGTATGTATGTGGAGAACCGCCAGCAATGCCAAAAGGATGCCGATAAGGCCCTCCCCGGCAATCATGCCGGCAGCCAATAGGGTACCATTGTTGAGTGCTGCTTCCTTCGCCTTGTCGGACTTGTATTTCTTAGCCTCCCAAATGCGGCGGATCAATCCACCGATAAAGAGAGTCACGGTGATATGAATCGGTAAGTACAGGCCGATAGCAAAAACCAGTACAGGAAGCTCCAGAATTTCTACTACCACAGCAATAGCCGCGCCCATAAACACCAAGTCCCAAGGCAGATTGGCAGTCATAACGCCCTCTACGATCATCTTCATAAGCATAGCCTGTGGTGCTGCCAGTTCCTTCGAACCCAAGCCCCAGGCTGCATTCAAAAGATACAGCACGCTGCCGACAGTCATGGCGGATACGACAACGCCGAAGATTTCGCCGATCTGCTGCTTTACAGGAGTTGACCCCAGGATATAGCCGGTCTTCAAATCCTGGGAGGTATCGCCGGCAATAGCGATTATCACACAAATCACAGAGCCAATGGCAATCACAGCCATCATGCTCTCGTGGCTCACATCGCCATTGACTGCATAGAACAGGCTAATGAGCAACAGGGACGCAATGGTCATGCCAGAAGCAGGGCTATTGCTAGACCCAACGATACCTACGATACGAGACGATACGGTGGCAAAAAAGAAGCCAAAGATGACCACCAGCAAAGCTCCCACCGGGCTAATCGGAATGATAGGTACAACCACCATCAGCGCAGCCAAGACGATGACACCGCCGATGATGACCTTCATGGAAAGGTCCCTTTCCGTACGAAGAGCGGCAGGCCCGCCGCCAAAGCTGCTAAGGGAATTCTTAAAAGCCTCCACAATTAAAGGAATCGCCTTCATAAGGCTGACGATACCGCCGGTGACCAGCGCGCCGGCACCGATGTAGCGGCCAAAGCTGCTCCACATAGCGGCGGGACTCATCTCCCCGATCATCTTGGTGGCAGGGAAAACCACCTCATGAGCCCCATAGAAAGCAATACAAGGCAAGATGAAGAACCACATCAGCATGGAGCCGCCAAACAGGACAGAGGCTACACGATAGCCGCAGATGTAGCCCACGCTCAGCAGCGCCGGGAGCATCTCCATGCCGATTTCAGCCCCTTTGAAACGCTCCAAGGTGTAGCTGATTCCACTGGGAAATAGTTTTAATCCCTCGGCCATGAACTTGTAAACTGCTGCAATGCCCAAGCCGGCAAAGATGGTCTTCGCCGAGGAGCCTTTGCCCTCCCCTGCCAGCAGGATTTCTGCACAGGCCGTTCCTTCCGGATATGGCAGGATGCCGTGCTCCTTGACAATAAGAGCGTTGCGAAGAGGCACCATGAAAAGTATCCCCAACACGCCACCAATAAAGGCAATAATAGCAATCTCCACTACCGTTGGGGGCTCGGTCCCCCACTCCTTTGCCCACATAAACATGACAGGCAGTGTGAAGATACATCCGGCAGACACAGCCTCACCGGAAGAGCCAATGGTCTGCACCATATTGTTCTCCAATATGGAATCCCGATGCAGCAGCACACGGATCACGGTCATAGAAATCACGGCCGCCGGAATGGATGCCGATATGGTCATCCCTACACGAAGCCCCAGGTAAGCATTGGCACCGCCAAACACTACGGCCATCAGCATGCCGACAATAACAGAAACCACGGTCAATTCCAGAGGAGATTTCTCCGCGGGAACGTATGGTTTAAATGTTTCCTTTTCCACTGATCATACCTCTTTTGTAAATAGGAAATCATTGACTCAATCATCTATTTCCTTTCAAATACGCCAACACATCTGTGACGCGATCGAGATATGGCACTTTTTCTTTTTCAAACATAGAAATAGCGTCCTTCCCTTCGAGACCCGTCAGGATGCCGATGCACTTGGCACCGGCGCGGCGGCTGCCCAGAACGTCGGAGTAGGAGTCGCCGCAGACGTAGATCTCATCGGTTTCCTTTGGCTGCATGGATTCCTTAGAATAGGCTTCGTAGTTTTCTCTCTTGCGGCCGAAAATGGCAGCGGAGAAAATGAAGGCATTCGGCTTGTCCAGCACCGGGCCGCCCAGGAATTTCGCAGATTCTACCGCATCCGAAGCGGTAGCCATGTAGAGAGGATCGAATTCTTCCTGCCAGCCAAAAAGTTTGAATGGGATTTCCATTTCCTCTCTGGCGCGTCCGGTGGCGATGGCGATGTCATAGCCCATTTCTTTAAGCTCTCTAAACATCCCCTTGATGGCTGCTGCCGGCGCCAGCGGCACTTCACGGGCAAGGAAACCGGGTTTCCCGCCGTGGTAAGGCACGTGGTGCAGAAGGGTGATGAAGCAATCATCGCCCAAGTACCAAGCCTGGAAGGCTTCGGTGTGGATTTTCCAGAAATCAGATCGCAGCGCTGCCCAGTCTACGGACGCTGCAAAGGTAGGCGCCATGGCTTTCTGCAAGGTGTCAAAGACCGCTTCTCCCTGGATGCCTTCCGGGATGCTGCGCTCCCACTTGGCCAAGATTTCCTCGGCCTTCGGCATAGGAAGGCCCATGAGCTCAAGGCCCATCTTCGGCAGATCCTTTGCTTCGTGGAAAGAAAGCGAGAGCTTCTCCCCTTCCGAGCGCTTATAGAAAGTTTCTCCCATCAGCCAGAAGGCGGTGATGAGGTAAGCATGCACCATGTCCCAGTTCGAATTGATGCCCCGGGCTTTCAGCCAGGAGAGAAGCTTGTCGCTCCCCCACACGATGCTGCGGCAAGAGGCGATCTGGCCCTCGGTCACAGAAGAGGCGTCGAAATCATCCTGCTCCGCCGGAAGGCCCAGGTACTTGGGGCTATAGAGTATTTCCCACACCGTAAGCGCGGAGACATCGTAGTACCGCTCTTCGCTCAAAAGCACGCCATCGATATCAAATATGACTTTTTTCATAGTTTCCTCCAGTAGAAATCGGTTTTTCTTATTGTAGCATAAAAGAGGGAAGTAAGGGATAGAGGTTTAGTGATCAGTGATTAGTGATTAGTGATCAGTGATTAGTGGTCAGTAGTCAGTAGTCGGCGGTCGGTAATCGGTGGCGCATTTGGCTGCTTTCCCACCACCGTGTAACCGTGAACCGTATAACCGTTAACCGCGCAAACTACCGATAACGAGCCATAGCGTGGAAAATTCTTACGTTAAAAAGTCTATCGCTTCACGGCTCGCTATCGGTAAAAAGGCCGGTTAACGGTTATACGGTTCACGGTTACACGGTAATGGGAAAGCAGCCAAACGCGCGAGAGCTACCGATTACCGACTACTCCCCCCTCACTATTTTGTTTAATTTCTCTAAATCCTATGATATAATGCAAAAGTATACTTATTTCGATGAATAAGTATCCCATTTTGTAGATTACACGTGGAGGTGTATGTAAAGTGGATAAAGAATTTTGGAAACAAAAGGTATGCACAGCCATTGATGCCCATGCCGAGAAAATCTGCGCCATTTGCGATAGCATCAATAATGAGCCGGAATTGGGTTTCAAGGAAGTGAAGACCGCCGCCAAGGTAGCTGATTTCATGCGTGACCTGGGCCTTGACCCACAGACGGGGCTGGCCATCAATGGCGTGAAAGGGCGCGCGAAGGGCGGCAAGGCCGGTCCTACGGCGGCGCTTTTGGGCGAGCTAGACGCGGTAGGCTGTCCGACGAATCCGAAGGCCAATCCTTTGACCGGTGCGGCCCATGCTTGCGGACACAATATGCAGATTTCTACGATGCTCGGCGCGGCTTGCGGCATCATGAAATCCGGTGTCCTTTCTGAACTGGCGGGCGATGTGGTATTCTTTGCCGTTCCGGCGGAGGAATACATCGAGCTGGCCTATCGCAAACAGCTGGTGGAAGAAGGAAAAATTCATTTCCTCTCCGGCAAGGGCGAATTGATTTATGAAGGCGCTTTCGATGACATCGATATGGCCATGCAGATGCATTCGGACAAGAACACGCCGGCCCCCACTGTTTCCATCGGCGAAAGCAGCAATGGCTTCGTAGGAAAGACGGTGCGCTACATCGGGAAGACCGCCCACGCAGCAGATGCCCCGGACGAAGGGATCAACGCGCTCAACGCGGCTTGCCTCGGTATCTTAGGACTCAATTCCCTGCGCGAGACTTTCCGCGAAAAAGATGTGGTCCGTGTGCACCCCATCATCACCAAGGGCGGCGATTTCGTAAATTCCGTGCCCGATGATGTACGCATGGAGCTCTATGTCCGCGCGAAAACCATGGATGCCATCGATAAGACCCACACCCGCGTAGATGCAGCACTGAAAGCCGGCGGCGATGCAGTGGGCGCAAAGGTGGTCATCGAGACGCTGCCGGGCATGTTCCCGCTGTGCTGCAACAAGCGAATGAATGAGCTTTTCGTAGCCAATGCAAAGACCGCTTACCCGGGCGTAGAAATCCGTGATGCCGGCCACTTCAGCGCATCCACCGATATGGGCGATGTGTCCCACCTGATGCCGGTCATTCACCCATTCATCGGCGGCTGCACGGGCCTCTTGCACGCGCCGGATTTCCACATGGTAGACTTCGAAGCCGCTGTACTCCTGCCGGCCAAAGCCTTCGCCATGATGCTGGTGGACCTTCTCTGTGATGATGCGAAAGAAGCCAAGGGGATTTTGGCTGATTTCAAACCCATCCTGACCAAAGAGGAATATATCGCAAAGTTGGAGAGTTATTTTTCAAAGTGAGAATTTGAGAAAATAAGAAAACTTGAATGGGTTCATGGGTCATGGGTCATGGGTCAGGGTTCAAGGGGTGGTACGCCGCATCAAATTAAAAAGCGGCGTGAATTTGAAAACAAGAAAATGCGAGAGGGCTTTTTAAACTTGCGGCGCTTCCTGATTTGTGCGCCGCACCTCCCCCTGACCCTTGCCCCTTTTGATCGCAATCGGCTTTCATTCCAAATCAATGGGGCGCGCCCCTGGGGACTAAATAAGCTTTTTTGGAGATGGAGAAAATAAAATCTCCCCATCTCATCATCTCATTTCTAAGAAATCATATGTATCCCGGACCCATGGGGTCCAAGTAAGAGAGTAGAGGGGAAATGTCATGAAAAACATCAAACTGCATGCCATTGTTCTGGTGCTGATCGTCGTTTCTGAGCTGATCGGCACATACACCCTGAAGTTTGGCATCGGCCGCATCGTACTTCTGCCGATGCTCTATGCATTGCTTCTGGGTATTCTGACGACACCGAAATTTTTGAACCTGTCGCGCAAGAAAGAAATGCTTGACGCCAGCAGTCTAGTAGGCATCACGCTGATGCTTCTCATGGCTCGATATGGCACCTTGGTAGGACCTACACTGCCAAAAATTCTGGCCGCTTCGCCGGCTCTGATTCTCCAGGAATTCGGAAACCTGGGCACCGTGCTCCTAGGCGTGCCAGTAGCCGTATACCTGGGCCTGAAGCGCGAAACCATCGGCGCTGCTCACTCCATCGCCCGCGAACCAAATGTAGCGCTCATCGGTGAAAAATTCGGTCTCGACAGCAGCGAAGGCCGCGGCGTCATGGGCGTATACATCGCCGGCACCGTATTTGGTACCATTTTCTTCGGCCTCATGGCCAGCGTCGCTGCCTCCGTCCTTCCGATTCATCCCTATGCCCTGGCCATGGCCTCCGGCGTAGGCTCCGCTTCCATGATGACCGCCGCTGTGGGCTCTCTGGTGGCTATGTATCCGGATATGGCTGACCAGCTCGCTGCTTTCGGCGCTGCCAGCAACATGCTCTCCGGTCTCGACGGCCTTTACATGTCCGTATGGCTGGGCCTCCCCATGACTGAATGGCTCTATAAGAAATTCTATCGCATCAAATACGGCACCGCGCCGGAAGAACCCAAGAAGGGAGAGGAAGCATAATGAAGATCAAAGATACACTCATCATCCTGGCCATCGTCACATTCATGAGCCTCGTCTCCAATGTACTGGGTAGCAAGGCTGATATCATCCAGTCCATCCCGGGACTTCTCATCCTCACCGCCATCGCTTTCGTCGGCATGCTGCTGGCGAAATATATGCCCGGCGGTATCCCCGCAGCCGCTTGGGTCGTCACCTTGGGATGCATCCTCACCATCCCCGGCGTCCCCGGTGCAGACTTCATCAATAGCTACGTGAAGAATGTCAGCTTCGTCGCCCTCTGCACACCGATCCTGGCCTATGCCGGCGTGTCCATCGGCAAAGACTTGGACGCTTTCGCAAAAACCGGCTGGCGCATCGTCATCCTGGCCATCGTGGTATTCGTAGGTACCTACATCGCCAGCGCCCTCATCGCCCAGGGCATCCTGACCGCTTTGGGACAGATTTAAGGAAATAAGAAATCAGGAAATCAAAAGCCCCCGGCATACGCGAGTAGCGCGTGCCGGGGACTTTCGTTTTTTAGTGGTCGGTAGTCGGTGGTTAGGGCGCATTTGGCTGCTTCCCCACTACCGTGTAACCGTTTACCGTATAACCGTTAACCGACCTTTTTACCGATAGCGAGCCGTGAAGCGACAGACTTTTTACGTAAGAGTTTACCGCGCCATGGCTCGTTATCGGTAGTATGCGCGGTTTGCGGTTATACGGTGAACGGTTACACGGTAGTGAGGCAGCAGCCAAACGCGCGAAGGCTACCGACCACCGACTACTACCTACAAAAAGGCCACGAAAAGCTTTCGCTTTCCGTGGCCTTTTTCTATTTCATTACCAGAGACGAACGCCCGGTTTCTTGTCGTGATCTTCGCCGAAGCGATGGATGGTGTCTACGAAGCGGACGGTGCCGGTCTTGTAGCGCAGCACCAAGGTGCTGGTGCGTGCGCCGCCGCCGAAGAAGCGGACGCCTTTCAGCATAGCGCAGTCGGTGATGGCGGTTTCTGCAAAAATGCAGTCGTCCCCTTTCACCAGATCGTCCAGGGTGAGGACTTTGTTTGGATCGGTGATGCCCATGTCATGGAGACGGCGGATTTCTTCTTCCGTATGCGGGAGGAGCTTTGCCTGCATATCGCCGCCGAGGCACTTGAGGCCTACTGCTGCCAGAACGCCTTCCGGCGCGCCGCCGCTGCCGAGAACCATATGAATGCCGCTGCCCTGGATGCCGCAGTCGATGGACGGTACCACGTCGCCGTCGGTGATGAGACGAATGCGGGCGCCGGCTGCGCGAGCTTCGCGGATGATGCCTTCATGTCTTTCGCGGTCGAGGACGACGATGCAGAGGTCAGAGATTTCTCTGTCCATGGCTTTTGCCACGCGGGTCAAGTTTTCAGTGACAGATGCATTGATGTCGATGCAGCCTTTCGCTCTCGGGCCGACACAAATTTTCTGCATATACATATCCGGTGCATGGAGCAGGCAGCCTTTCGGTGCGATAGCCAGTACCGCGATAGCGCCGTTCTGGCCTTTGGCTACCAGGTTTGTCCCTTCGACCGGGTCTACGGCGATGTCTACTTCTTCTCCGCCGGCACCGACGCGTTCACCGATGTAGAGCATCGGCGCTTCGTCGATTTCCCCTTCGCCGATCACTACCGTACCGGAAACCGGAGTCTTGGCGAACTGCTGGTGCATGCCGTCTACGGCAGCCTGGTCAGCGCCTTCCTTGTCTCCCATACCTACCAAGCGAGCAGAAAGAAGCGCAGCCTGTTCTGTAATTCTTACAAATTCCATCGAAAGTTGTCTGTTCATTGTATGCCTCCACAATAGTATACTTTAACTTTCACAGTTATCCTTATTGTATCACATATATTGCGGTTATGTAGTGTATACTTATTATTTTT
>CAVEMF010000006.1:0-8696 GCA_963616715.1 Ruminococcus bromii
AAAGAGGGTGATGCGACGCAGAATATTTTCGGATGGCCCATATTTGTTTCCCCCGTTTATTAAAAACTTCTAGGTTAGATTTTTAAGAATTGAAAGTTTCAAGTAATGGTATTTCTGCATAAATCACCAAAATATACATACAATAATTTGTAATATACAAAATATGCGAATACACATAGAAAATTGACAATGCGTCGCGGGGGGGGTACTATCAATGATGAGAGGGAGACATTTATTTTTTTAGGATGAAAGTTTTCTCTTGGGTTACTGATTGTAGAGAAAGTGTATAGTGGAGGGTATTGGTATGAAAATGTCTAAAAAGTATAAAGCCCTGCTTCTGTCGGCCGTCTTGATGACGCTTGGTGGCAATGCATTCGCATCATATGAGTATGGTGAGACGACCTATGATTCGCTGTGGAATGTGGGCGGCGCAAACACGACTTTTACCGATTGGGATGTGACGGTCGATCCTAGCGATGCGAAGAGCGGGCTGATGGGTCGCGATGATGGAAAAACGCTTACCTTTGCGGGCGGTTCCATCACCAGCAGCAGCGCGCAGATATTTGAAGCCGGTGATTATAGTAATAGTAATAGTGGTACTATTAATTTTGGTACAGAGGATAAACCGCTTACTTCTTTCTACGTGAAAAAGCTCTCTGTGGAAGGGGAGAATAGTGATACTTGGACTGTCGGAAGGATCTATGGCGCAAATTCTGTGGTGAATATTTATGCTAACGAATACAAACAGGATCAGACAGGGGATGGCCTGTATGTTAATAAGGGCACGCTACATGTGGATGTGGGCGAATTTACGGCTGCTACAAAGATGGATGAAATCTATGTTTGCGATGGTGGTAAGGTAGATATTCAGGCAGATACATTTACTTCTACCTCTGAAAACTATGGGGTCTACTCAGGTGGTAGCGATAGCTCTGTAACGATTGATGCCGATACGGTAGATATTACTTCTACCGGTACTTCAGCTATTTACGCGACTAATTATTGGAATTATACAACTCCTGGGAATGTAGCTAGCGTGAACATCACTGCGGATACCATTAACCTAAAGAGCACGAGCACTACCGGTCGAGGGGTGAAAGCCATGCGTGATGGGCTGGTCACTCTTAGCGGGGATACGACCATTGTCGCGGTAAACGCTATTAATGCGTACGAGGGCTCTACTGTAAATGTCAATACCGATGGCTTGCATACTACGGTAATGCAAGGGGATATTGTATTCGGGAATTCGAATTTGAGCGATACTACAAATATCAATGCCAATGTCAATGTGAATCTGACCGGCAGCGATTCTTCCTGGACAGGTTCTGCTTATCAGCAGTATAGTGGCGTATCCCATGGTACTGATGTAAATGGCAAGGTAACCGGTTTCGATTTGACCATCGCCGATGGTGCGGAATGGGATATGACTGACAGCAGCTTCGTGAATACCGCTACAGTAAACGGCGGCGCTATCAATGTGTCTTCAGCGGTGACAATGTTCAATGCAGACACAGTAACATTGACCGGCGGCGAATTCAATGCCGAGGGCGGTACCACGACCATCAATACCTTCAATGCCAGTGGCAACTCCAAAGTTAATTTGAAGAATACGACCTTACAGATAAACGGTGGTACGGCAGATGTCGCAGAATTCAATGCCAGTGGCGGCTCTAGTGTCGGTTTGAGCGATGCAACGCTGAACATGGCTAGTGGCGAAGCAAATTTGAAGAAGATTACGCTCGCGGGGGCTTCTACGCTTGGCGTAGGCTCCGGTGCGACGGTAAATGCAGAGCGCATCACGTCAGATGGTAATAATACCTTAAACTTTGCTTCCGGCTCGAATGTGACTGCCGACTTGTACTTCGACACCGGTACTTCTGGTGATACTAGTACCAAGGTCAACGCGCAAGGCAATTTCTCCGGGAAGTTCCTTGATTCTGACGGCAATAATCTTAGTGAAGCGGCTGTCCAGAAAATCTTAGGTTTTACTAGCGGCGCTGCATCGAGCCAGCAGCTCCAAAAAGATAGCTATATGGTGAGTATGGATGTGGGGAATGATGGCAATTTCAGCCTCCAAACCACTGATACCTCCGGCGTAAGCGATGGTGGTTCCGTGAAGACCCATCAGCTTGGCACTTGGGATGCGTCGGGCAACTACACCGCTTATGGAACGTATGATGCAAACCACAATGATATTTCCAATGTAGGCACCTTGTCTGCTAAAGCCATCACCCTGAACGACACAGACTTAGCGACAACGCTGGACGCGAAAGCCAACGTGGACGCTTCTAATATCGGTAGCAACCGCAAAGACGCTGACGGCAACGCTGCTAGTGAAACAGATCAGGCAGCGAACAAGGATGCTTGGGGCAAGGCCCTCGGCGGTACGGTTTCCTCTGACTCGGAGCAGCTCGTCACCGGTAAAACCGTGTATGGCGCAATCCAGAAAGAGTTGGATGATGCGATCGGTGGAAAGTATAACTCCACAAATAACATCGTCGAAACTGATAATGTGAAAGCCAGCATCGGCAAGCTGGACGCGGCTGTGGGCCAGGTGTCCAAGGTGGGCGGTACGGACGACGGCATCATGGATAAACATGGCCACTTGATCGGTAGCAGTGAGAGTGGCTATAAGGCAAACCTGACTGACGCTGTACTGGCAGTGGATGAAAAGGTAGGAAATTTGAACACGAATAACGAGTTCCGTGACACAGATAACAACTTGATCGGCACATATAATGTGTTGGATAGCAAGGAATCCTTGGCCAATAATCTGGAATTCATCGACCATGCACTCGGCACTACGGCAGATGGTGCGTATGTTTCCTCCGGCAATAGCGTGGGCCAGAACCTGAATGCTCTCGACCAGGGTCTCTCTAATCTGGATCGCGGTTTAAGCGACCTGGGCGATCGCCTGAACAAGGTGGGCGCCGGTGCCGCAGCTTTGGCGGCTCTTCACCCGGAAGGCTTTGACCCGGACGATAAGCTCAGCTTCGCTGTAGGCTATGGTCACTACAAGAATGCCAACGCCAGCGCCATCGGTGCTTTCTATAAGCCAAATGAAGATGTCACCTTCTCCGTGGCTTCTACCGTAGGCAATGGAAATACCATGCTGAATGCCGGCGTTTCCTTCAAGCTCGGCAAGTCCGCTCACGTGGAAAAGGCTGTGGTGGCGAAGGCTGACTATGACGCCCTGCAGCAAAAGGTAGCCGCACAGGATAAAGAAATCGAAGAATTGAAGAAACAGATGGCTCTCCTGATGGCTAAGGGTTGATTGGTGATCAGTGATCGGTGGTCAGTGATTAGTGATCAGTGATTAGTGATCAGGGCACTTATAGCGCTAGTGCATACATAGAGAGGACTTGGCTATCGATTTTAGTAGTCGGTGGTCGGGACGCGGTTGGCGTGGGTGTCAGCGGTCATGCTACCGCTAGTGCGGATGGATCCTTCGGCTACGCTCAGGATGACGAAACGGGTGCGGTGATAGAGAAAGCGGGCGTGCATAGGGCTAGTGCGGATGGATCCTTCGGCTGCGCTCAGGATGACAGTGTGGGGGCGGCGTGCGGTTACACGGTAAACGGTTCACGGACATGAGGAAGCAGCCAAACGCACAGAACCATCGACGCCCCCTTTCTTCCATTTGACACTATCCATTTTTGATGATACACTTGAATGAAAATTTCATACCAAGAACGCCAATAGGAAGACGTTTATGAAGGCGATGACGAGAAGAAGTAGATGCTTATAAGTTTCACAGAGAGTCCGGAGGGTGGGAACGGATAGATGGCGGCATCGAAATGCATCTCTGAGCAGGAGTATCCGAAGCGCGAGTAGGATCTCCCGGGAGCGACCCGATACAGTGCAGAGTATAGGAAATATATTTCCAAGAGGTACTCTTAGAGGTGTGTGCAGCGATGCATATATGAAATTGGGTGAGAATCACGGAGCTTCCGTCCCTTTGCGGGCGGGAGCTTTTTGTATTGTAACATAGGCCGTGTGAGGGGCGGCCGGAAAGAGGGGCTATGGGATTTTATTTAGCGAAGCGTTTGGTGCAGTCTTTGTTTGTGCTCTTGGGGATCACGGTGGTGGTTTTCTTCGTGCTCCATTTATCCGGGGACCCGGTGCAGCTCATGGTGCCACCGTCGGCATCGCAGGCGGAAGTGGAAGCGCTTCGAGAAAAAATGGGTTTCAATGATCCGATTCATCAGCAGTATATCCGTTTCCTGACGGACATCTTGCATGGAAATTTCGGGACTTCCTACTACTACAATGAACCGGCCATGAAAATCGTGCTGGACCGCTTCCCGGCTACGGTGAAGCTGGCGTCTTGCGCCATGGTGATCGCGCTCCTTCTCGCCATCCCGGCGGGCATCCTGGCAGCGGTGAAAAGAAATAGCCGCATCGATGCGGTGATCCGCTCTCTGGCGCTCTTGGGGCAGTGCATCCCGTCCTTCTGGTTTGGCATCATGATGATCCTTCTCTTCTCGGTGAAGCTCCATCTCTTGCCCACCGGCGGCAATGAAAGTGCGAAGTCTCTCATTCTTCCGGCCATCACGCTGGGACTTTTCTCGGCGGCTTCGGTGACCCGCGTGCTGCGGTCGAGCATGATCGAAGTGATGGGGAAGGAATTCATCACGGTGGCCATCGCGAAGGGGCTGCCGGGCTACCTGGTCATCATGAAGCATGCGTTCAAAAATGCATTCAGCTCCGTCATGACCATCGTGGGTATGCAGTTCGCCGGCCTCCTTGGCGGCTCGGTGATCACAGAAACGGTTTTCGCTTGGCCCGGCGTAGGGCGTCTCATCGTGCAGTCCATCACCAATAATGATTTCATGGTGGTAGAGGCTACGGTGATTCTCCTGGCCAGTATTTTCGTTTTGATTAATTTCGTGGTGGATGTGCTTTATTGCGTCATCAACCCGCGTGTAAAGATGCAGTGAGGCGGCTATGCTAAAAAGTTTGATGCGAAGTAAGACAGGGCTTTTGGGGGCCGGCATTCTGATCTGTATCCTGTTCTCGGCGTTGTTTGCCAATGTATTGGCGCCCCAGGATCCCTATGCCCAAGACATCATGCACAAGCTCATGAATCCGGTGTGGGCACCGAAGAGCGATGCCCATTATCTCTTGGGCACGGACCAGTTGGGCCGCGACATCCTCTCCCGCTTGATTTACGGAAGCCGCATCACCTTGATGGTGGCTTTTGCGGGCACTGTGGCGGCCGGGGTGATTGGGATTTTCTTTGGTTGCCTGAGTGGCTACTACGGCGGCTGGATCGACGCGGTCATCATGCGTATCGCAGACATTCAGCTTTCTTTTCCTTTCATTCTTTTGGCCCTCTTCATTGCAGCGGTCTTAGGTCCCGGCGTGGACAATGTCATCCTGGTGGCTTGCCTGTGCTTCTGGGTGCAGTATGCCCGCATGGTGCGCGGGGAAATCCTTTCCATCCGCGAGATGGAGTATGTAGAAGCCATCCGCGCTCTGGGCGGCAGCGATTTCCGTATCATTTTCATGCACATCCTGCCGAATGTGATGAATATGGTGGTCATCATCGGCACGTTGGAAATGGCGCGCATCATTTTGATGGAAGCGGCGCTATCCTTCCTGGGCCTTGGTGTCCCGGTGGATGTGCCCACCTGGGGCCGCATGCTGGCAGAGAGCCGCGTGAACCTGGTGAGCTATCCCTGGCATGCCATTTTCCCCGGTGTCCTCATTACTCTGACGGTGCTGGGGGTCAACCTGGTGGGCGACTGGCTCCGCGATTATTTGGATCCCAATTTGGATGTGTAGGAGGCCGCTATGAGTGAAGAAATCATTTTGAATGTAGAGCACTTGACGGTTTCCTTTACCACCAAGCGCGGCACGGCGAAGGCTGTCAATGATGTGAGCTTTACCTTGCGCAAGGGAGAAATCCTTGGGCTGGTGGGCGAGTCAGGCTGCGGGAAGAGTGTCACCAGCAAGAGCATCCTGCGCATCTTGCCGCCGGAAATCGCAAAAGTCTCCGGCACGGTGGCGTACAGAGGCACCGACATCCTTGCCCTTCCGATGAAGGAACTGGAAAAGTATAGAGGAAATCAGATTTCCATGATCTTCCAGGAGCCTATGGTGAGCCTGGACCCTCTATTTACCGTGGGCAATCAGCTCCGCGAAGTGCTGATGGTCCATGAAAAAATAAAAAAGGAAGAAGCGGATCAAAAGGTCTTGGCGATGCTAAAGGAAGTGGGCATCCCTTCGCCGGAAATCCGCATGAAGCAGTATCCTTTTGAAATGTCCGGCGGCATGCGCCAGCGTGTCATGATCGCCATGGCGCTCCTCTTGCATCCGGACATCTTAATCGCTGACGAACCGACTACGGCTTTGGACGTGACTATCCAAGCGCAGATACTAAAACTTTTGAAAGATATCAATCAGAAATTTGGCACCGCCATCATTTTGATCACCCACGACTTGGGCGTCATCGCCGAGTGTGCTGATGAGGTGGCGGTCATGTACGCCGGCCGCATCGTAGAGAAAGCCACGGTGCGGGAGATTTTCAAAGACCCCAAGCATCCTTACACCCAAGGACTTCTTCGCTCGGTGCCGACTCTGGAGAAGCAGGACGGCGAGCTGCACTCCATCAATGGCATCGTCCCAAGCATTTACCATTTGCCCAAGGGCTGCGCCTTTGCGGAGCGTTGTCCTTACGCCATGGCCTCTTGCCATGAGGGAGAGGTGCCGGAGGTCATGGAAGGAAATCGGATGATTCGCTGCTGGAAAGAGAAAGGAGCGGTGGACGCGTGATGGATGATATCATTTATGAAGCCAAAGCTCTGAAGAAATGGTTTCCTACAGACAAATCGATTTTCAATCGGTCCAAAAGCTATGTGAAGGCAGTGGACGGCGTCTCGCTCAAAGTGCATCGAGGCGAGACGTTGGGCATCGTGGGCGAGTCGGGCTGCGGGAAATCCACGCTGATTCGCCTCATGATGCGGCTTTTGCCTTTGACGGAAGGCGAGCTCTTCTTCGAAGGAAAGGATATCACGAAAATCCGCGGCGATGCCATGAAGCTGCTGCGCCGAGATATTCAGATCGTTTTCCAAGACCCCTACGCGGCGCTGAATCCGCGGCAGCGGGTGCGAGACATGCTAGGCGAAGCCATCGATTTGGGAAATGAGATCCTCCTTTTCAGTGAGCGGCAAAAGGAAATCGCTCGCCTCCTGGACATGGTGGGGTTGCCTCAGGACGCAGCGGATAAATTTCCTCACGAATTTTCCGGCGGTCAAAGGCAGCGCCTCTGCATCGCCCGGGCGCTGGCGGTGAAGCCGAAGCTCATCATGTGCGACGAATGTGTGTCGGCTCTCGACGTGTCCATCCAGGCGCAGATCATCAACCTTTTGATGAAGCTGCAAAAGGAAATGGGACTCACGCTGGTTTTCGTTTCCCATGACCTTCGTGTGATCCGTCACATCGCCGACCACGTGGCGGTGATGTACCTGGGCAAGCTTTTGGAGTACGCAGAGAGCGAGGAGCTTTTCACCAATCCCCAGCATCCCTACACCAAGGCGCTGCTCTCTACCATCCCGGTGGCGGACCCGGATGCGAAGAAGAATCCCATCGTCCTCACCGGCGACATCCCCAGCCCCATCCACGCGCCGACGGGCTGCCCCTTCCATACCCGCTGCTGGATGGTAAAGGGCGGCTGTAGCCATGTGGATTGCGCTTTGAAATCCTGCGGCAGCGATCACGTGACCGCTTGCCTGTACTATCAAGAAATGAATGAAAAGATACTGACTAAAGAGGGAGGAGACAAATGAGTTTTTTGGAAGAAGCCAAGGAATTGGTACCGGAATTGTTGGAATTTAGACATTACATCCACGAGCATGCAGAGACCGGCTTCGAGCTGCCTTTGACCACGAAGGCCATCACCGACCGCCTCGATGCGCTGGGCGTGCCCTGGGAAAATGTAGGCGGCGGCATCGTAGCGACCGTGGGGAGCGGCGAGAAAAATATCCTGCTCCGCTCGGAAATGGATGCGCTTCCTATGGTAGAAGAAAATGATCTTCCTTTCCGCTCTCATACCAATCGGGCTCATATGTGCGGCCATGACCTCAATGCGACGCTGCTCTTGGGCACCATCACGCTGATGAAAAAGCATGAGGCGGAGCTGAAAGGCCAGCTGGTGGCGCTTTTCCAGCCCAACGAAGAAGGCACCGACAGCCCGTCCGGTGCGGACCGGGTGTACAACGCCGGTTTCCTGGAAAAATATCATGTGAAGAAGGGATTCCATTTCCACATGAATGCCAAGAGCCCGCTGAATTATCTGAACTATGGCAAAGGCCGCGTCTTTGGTGCCAGCTCGTCCTTCCGCATCACATTGACCGGGAAGAGCGCCCACGGCTCTCGCTCCTATGAAGGCCGCGACCCCATGAATGCAGCGATTCACCTGTCCAATCTCATGTACAGCATCGTGCAGAAGGAAGTGGATGTATTCCGCCACACCATTTTCTACATCCTGCCTTTCAGCGCCAGCACTTGCAATATGATTCCCGATGAAATCGTCATGAATTGCCGGCTCCTTTGCTACGATGACGACGTGACGCCGTACCTCATGGAGCGCTTCCAGGAAGCCGCTGAAGGCATCGGCATCGCCCTTCGCGTGAAAACGAAATTTGAAAAATTATCCTTCGTGCCGGGCATCGAAGCCACACCGGAATTTACGG
>CAVEMF010000006.1:8706-17948 GCA_963616715.1 Ruminococcus bromii
TTAAAATCGGCAGCGAAAGTGCTTCCGGCGGACCGTATTTCCAAAGTGCCGGAAGTGAAGCGCGGAGCGGAGGATTTCTCCTTCATCGGAAATCATCTGGACGCGCGCACTTGTTTCTTCCTCGGCGCCGGTCCCACGGAGGATGAGCCCTATGAATATGGCCAGCACAGCACCAAGGTCGTATTCAATGAAAAAACGATTCCCGTCGGCGTAGCCCTGGAATCCACCATGGTCTATGATTATCTCAATGGAGATGAAGAATAGAATTTCTTTAAAGAAGAATAGGAGAGAGAAATATGAAAAAAAACTGGATGAAAGCAGCGCTCGCAGCAGCCCTCGTAGGCAGTGCCTTCTTGACTTTTGGGTGCGGAGATTCCAAATCCTCCGGCAGCAGCGAAGGGCCGAAGACCATCACCATCGCCGCACCGGTGGATATCAATACCTTGGACCCACGAAATGGCAGCGGCACCATCACCACCAACGTGATGTCCTACCTCTATGATAGCCTTCTCAAAACCGATGAGAATGGCAAAATCGTCCCGAACCTGGCGGAATCCTACAAGCAGGTGGACGCTACGACTTGGGAATTCAAACTGAAAAAGGATGCAAAATTCTCCGACGGCACCGCGCTCACCGCTGAAGACGTGAAGTACACCGTGGACTCCTTCAAGGATCCCTCCAAGAATTTCAAACTGGCCAGCGATTATAAATTCATGGAAATCGTGGTCAAGGACCCGCAGACCTTTGAAATCAAATTGCAGAAGCCATTCCAGAGCTTGCCGCTCCGCCTGACTTGCATGTGCATCCTGCCGAAGGGCTACCTGGAAAAAGTAGGCGATGCGGAATTCGCGAAGAACCCCATCGGCTCCGGCCCATACAAGATCCAGGAATGGACCAAGGATAACCAGATCGTTCTCGTGAAGAATGAAAACTACTACGGCACCAAGCCGAAGGCTGACAAAGTGGTCTTCAAGATCATTCCGGAAGCCGCTTCCCGCATGGCTGCGCTGGAATCTCACGAAGTGGACATCATTTCCGGCGTGCAGACCTCCGAAGTGGAACGTCTGAAGAATGTGTCCGGTGTCAAAGTCGTAGGCGGCCCGACCACCCGCGTCATTTTCCTGGGCATGAACCTGAAAGTGGATTCCCCGCTGCAGAACAAGAAAGTCCGCCAGGCTTTGAACTATGCAGTGAACAAAGAAGAAATCGTGAAGGGCGTATTGGACGGCAATGCCACACCGATTGCTACCATCGCCACCCCGCAGTACCAGTTCTATGATAAGAGCGTGCCGATCTATGAATACAATCCGGAAAAGGCCAAGGAACTTCTGAAAGAAGCCGGCTATGGCGATGGCTTTGAAATCCAGATGTCTTTGACCGAAAGCTACATGAATGGCCAGGACGTAGCCCAGGCTATCAGTGGCCAGCTGGCGAAGGTAGGCGTCAAAGTCACTCCGGTGATGGAAGCTTCCAATGGCCGCACACCGAAATTCAAGAGCGCCACCATTCTCCCGCTCTACATGATGGGCATCGGCGGTCCATACTCGGACATCGACCTGGTATCCAAGATTTCCTTCTCCTCCGGCGAACGCTACTCCACTTGGAGCGACCCGGCCTTCGACTCCCTGCGTGAGAAAGCAGAAGAGTCCATCGACCCCAACGACGCACAGGCTGCATGGACGGTTCTGCAGCACTACATCAGTGAAGAAGCGCCGGCTGTCTTCCTCTACCAGCAGCATATGATCTATGCCTACAATTCGGATAAGCTCTCCGGATTCAAACCGCACCAGGATGAACATATCGTTGTCACCGATGTGGATGTGAAATAAGTTTTCTTATAAATTTAGCAAAGCAGGTACTTTGGAAATATGCCAAAGTGCCTGCTTTTTTCTTGGGTGCGCAATTGGCTGCTTCCCCACTACCGTTATCCGTTTACCGTATAACCGTTAACCGTGCATACTATCGATAGCGAGCCGTGATGTGATAAGCTCTTGCACAGAAAGGTATATCGCTCCATGGCTCGCCATCGGTAAAAGAATCGGTGAACGGTTACACGGTAAACGGTTCACGGAAGTGGGGAAGCAGTCAGGTGCGCCCCGACTACCGACTACCGACCACCAATTACTTCTTGCCCCATCTGTTATAATTTAGAAAGCAATTAATATTTTTAAATCCGGGAGATGATGAAGCGGATATGATGGAGAAAATATATTCGGTCAGTGATATCAATCGCTTGCTCAAAGGCTTGCTGGATTCGGTGCCGGATTTGCAGGCGGTGCAGGTGACCGGGGAGATTTCCAATTTCAAAAGGTATCCCTCGGGGCATTGCTATTTCACTTTGAAGGACGGCGCCTCGGCGCTGAAGTGCGTCATGTTTGCCGGGCGGGCGCGGTATTTGCGTTTCCAACCGGTGAATGGAAATAAGGTGGTAGCCAGCGGCCAGATTTCTGTGTACGAGCGTGACGGCGTGTATCAGCTTTATGTGAGCACCCTTTCGCCCCAAGGGGCGGGAGCGCTCTTGGAGGCTTACGAGAAACTGAAGGCGAAGCTGACCGCCGAGGGGCTTTTCGACCAGGCGCGGAAGAAACCGTTGCCACTACTACCCAAGAGCGTGGGTATCGTCACGTCTTCGGCAGGGGCGGCGGTGCATGATGTGATCACTGTGTCTCGTCGGCGCGACCCGGGCGTGAAGCTCTACCTCTATCCCGTGAAGGTACAAGGCGAGGGGGCGGCGGAGGAAATCGCAACCGCCATTCGCTTCTTCAATGAAGTGCATCCGGTGGACGTCTTGATCGTGGGACGCGGCGGCGGGTCCATCGAGGACCTGTGGGCTTTCAATGAAGAGCTCGTGGTCAGGGCTGTGGCGGCGTCGGAAATCCCTGTGGTCAGTGCTGTGGGGCACGAGACGGATTTCACCCTTTGTGATTTCGCAGCAGACCGGCGGGCGGCCACGCCTTCCCAAGCGGCGGAAATCGTGGCTCCGGATATAGAAGCCTATCGGAATGGCATCATGGCCATGGCGGCCCACGGACGGGATCTGGTGGAGAAAAAGATCACCGAGCAGCGGCGGCGCCTCTCCTCGCTCATGGGGTCCTGGATTTTCCGGCAGCCCGAGCGTCTCTTGGCGGATCCCTCTCAGCGGCTGGACCGGGCCATGCAGGATTTGCAGCAGGCCATGGAGGACACTTGCCGTGAGAAAGGGCAGCGGCTCTCATTGGCAGCGGCCAGGCTCGATGCGCTAAGTCCGCTATCTGTCCTGGTGCGTGGCTACGGCATCACGCAGAAGCGGGACCTTTCGGTGGTGAAGAGCGTGGGCGATGTAGCCGTGGGCGAGCCTATCATGACGCGCCTCTATGACGGCGCTTTGATTTCTGTGGTGCGGCAAGTGAGGAGAAAATAAATGGAACAGAACAATGAAAATATAAAATTTGAAGAGGCCTTGGCAGAACTGGAAGCGCAGGTGAAGCTTTTGGAAAATGGGAAACTCTCTTTGGAGGATTCGCTGAAAGTATTTCAAAGAGGCGTAGCCCTTTCCCGCATTTGCGCCGGCAAGCTGGATACGGCGCAGAAGGCCGTGGAAAAAATCGTAGCCCAAGAGGACGGCTACTCGCTGGAAACCTTTGAGGAATAAGAAGGACGCAGGAAATGAAATTTCGTTTCCTGCGTTTTTTATTTAGTAGTCAGTGATCAGTAATTAGGGGTCAGGATGCGATTGACTGCTGGTGTCATGTTTCCTTTTACCGCTATCGCTATAGTGGTCGGTAGCCGGTAGCGGCCTCGGAGCAAATGGGAAAGCAGTTAATCGCGCCCTGATCACTGATCACTAATCACTGACCACTGACCCCTGATCACTAATTCCTGATCACTTTTCACAAATATTTCCTTGCCTTCCTATGCTATAATAATAATGATACGCAGGCGTCAGTGAGAACGGACAATCGAAGAAATCATGGGAGAGGCGCGTGTGGCGTTCTCTTTTTTTATACCCGGGCGCGGCCCGGAAGATGCAGATGCATAATAACACGCCTGCCGTAGAGGCACGGGAGCGATCCCCGTCCCTCCATTACATATCGTATAGGAAGACATATCATTTGGGCGAGAGGCCCGCGCACCCATGAGCGCACACAGGAGGACATATGTACGACACATTCACAGAACTCGGCGTGAAACCCGAAATTTTGAAAGCCGTAGAGGACATGGGCTTTGAGGAACCGACTCCCATCCAGAAAGCAGCCATCCCTACCGCTTTATCCGGCAAAGACCTGATCGGACAGGCCCAGACCGGCACCGGCAAGACTGCTGCCTTCGGCATCCCGGTGCTCGAGCGCATCGACGTCTCCAAGCCGGGACCCCAGGCAGTGATTCTTTCGCCGACCCGCGAGCTGGCCATCCAGTCCGCTGAGGAAATCAACCACCTGGCCCAGTACATGCCGATCCACGCGCTGCCGATTTACGGTGGCCAGGACATTGAGCGTCAGTTCAAAGCACTCCGCAAACATCCAAATATCATCGTCGCTACCCCGGGCCGTCTCATGGACCACATGAAGCGCGGCACCATCGACCTCTCCCACGTGCAGATCCTCGTGCTGGACGAAGGGGACGAAATGGTGGATATGGGATTCATCGACGACATCCGCACCATCCTGGCAGCGATCCCGGAAGAAAGACAGACCATGTTCTTCTCCGCTACCATGCCCGGGCCCATCAGAGAATTGGCTGAAACTTTCCTGAAGGAACCGGAAATCGTAAAGATCAAAGCCGCTACGGTGACCATCGACCTCATCGAGCAGGAATACATCGAGCTCCCGGATCGTCAGAAGTTTGATGCCCTCTGCCGCCTTTTGGATATGCAGGATCCGGAATTGGCCATCGTCTTTGTCCGCACCAAGAGACGCTGCGACGAAGTGACAGAAGCTTTGAAGAAACGCGGCTACATGGCTGAAGGTCTTCACGGCGATCTGTCCCAGCAGAAGAGAGACACTGTGGTGCGCCAGTTCAAGGAAAGCACCATCGACATCCTGGTAGCTACCGACGTAGCAGCCAGAGGCCTCGATATTTCCGGTGTCACCCATGTATACAACTTCGACATGCCGCAGGATCCGGAAATCTACGTCCACCGCGTAGGCCGTACCGGCCGCGCCGGACAGACGGGCCTGGCTACGACTTTCGTGATTTCCAGAGAAATGGGACAGCTCCGCGATATCGAAAGAGTCATTCGCCGCCGCATCAAGAGACGCGCCGTGCCGACCCTCTCTCAGGTCATCGAAGAAAACCAGAAGGCCGCTATCGAAAGCCTGGCGAATACCGCGCAAGCAGGGGGCCTCGAAGACTATCGCGAAAGCGCCGAAGAGCTCTTGAACGATGTGGACTCCATTTCCCTTGTAGCTGCTGCCATCAAGCTTTTGACCAAGCAGCCTGACGTGACTCCGGTCAACATCACCGAAGAGCTTCCGAACTTCCGCCGCAGAAGAGGCGGAGACCGTCGCCGCTTCGAAGGCGGAGACCGTCCGAGAAGACGCTTCAACAATGGCGAAGGCCGTGACGGCCAGGGCCGCCGCGGGGGCGCTCCCCGCCGCCGCTTCGATGGCAACCGCCCGCGTCCGCAGAATAGAAACAAAGACGGAAAGAACATCCACGAATCCAATTTCAAACCTTACTTCAAAGAAGGAAACTAATTAAAGAAAGCGTCGCTCGAAGGAGCGGCGCTTTTTATAGTGCGGAGTAAGCGGAAGTGGTTTAGTGATCAGTGATTAGTGATCCGTGATCAGGGCGCGTCTACCTGCCGGCTCAATTTGGCGAGTTACTTGTGATCGTTTGTAGTTTCAGCTTTTGCCATCGCTTTGTGGGGCCTGATCACTGATCACTAATCACTGAACACTTTAATAAAAATCTCGCTTTTGTGCAAAATCATGCTGCAAAAAAACTTGAAAATGTGTAAAATGAAGGCAAGAAAAAGTTTGCATTGCGGGTGAGGGGAATGGCATGAAGAGAAAAATCTATCAGAAATTATTGGACTGGAAACAAGAGGGCGGGCGCACGGCGCTTCTTATCGACGGAGCTAGGCGTGTGGGCAAAAGCTATGTGGCAGAAGAATTTGCCAAGGCAGAGTACAAGAGCCACATACTCATTGATTTCAACCGGGCGCCGAAAGAAGTGACGGAGCTTTTTGAAAATTATTTAGATGATCTGGATACGCTTTTTCTGTATATTTCCACGTACTACAATGCGAAGCTTTACCCGCGGGAGAGTGTCATCATTTTCGACGAGGTGCAGCTTTGCCCGCGGGCGCGGTCAGCCATCAAGTACCTGGTGGCTGATGGGCGCTATGATTACATAGAGACCGGGTCTTTGATGAGCATCCGCAAAAATGTGAAGGACATTTTGATTCCCTCGGAAGAGCGACACATCAAAATGTTTCCTATGGACTTTGAAGAATTTCTTTGGGCTATGGGAAATGAGACTTTCATGGATGTGGCGGCGCTGCATTTCAAAAAACGAAAGCCCTTGGGCCAAGGACTTCACCGCAAGGGCATGGATTATTATCGCCAATACCTGGTGGTGGGCGGCATGCCCCAGGCGGTGGCGGCCTACAGCAGCACGCGGGACTTCGAAGTGGTAGACCAGGTGAAGCGGGATATTTTGGAGCTCTACCGGGCGGACATGGCCAAGCATGCAGCGGGGGCCGAGCTTCGGGCTATGCAAATTTTCGATGACATCCCGGCGCAGCTTTCGCGGCACGAGCGGAAATTTAAATTCTCCGCGCTGCAAAATGGCACGCGCTATCGAGACTATGAGGATGCGATCTTTTGGCTTACCGATGCGATGATTATCAATGGTTGCTACAATTCCACATCGCCGGATATCGGATTGAAGCTCAATATGGATCGGATGACCATGAAGTGCTACATGGCGGACACGGGCCTTTTGATTAGTCATGCTTTCGATGAAAATACTCTGGTCAGCGAAGAGGTCTACAAGAAAATTCTTTTCGATAAGCTGGAAGTGAATATGGGGATGGTCATAGAAAATATGACGGCCCAAATGCTTACGGCTGCCGGTCACAAATTATATTTCTACTCCAATCCATCGCGGGATGATGTGACGAGCCGCATGGAAATCGATTTCCTGGTGGCGAAGAGGCAAATCACCAAGGGGCACAACATGTCGCCTATCGAAGTGAAGTCGGGGAAAAACTACACCATCCGCTCCCTTACGCGGTTCATGACAAAGTACGCCTCGCAGCTTCACACGCCCTATGTGCTGCATCCTTTGGATGTAAAGGAGGAAAATGGAATCGTATACTTGCCGTTGTACATGACACCATTTTTGTAATTGATAGGCGCACCGTCTTTGGAAGGAAGGTGCCCGCAGGCGAGAGGATGGTTGGTGGAAATATGAGGAAGCAGTCAAACGCGTACTGATCACTAATCACTGATCACTAACCACTGATTACTAACAATCTATGCGACAAACGCATAGATTGTTTTTTATTGTATCAATTTAAGCATATTGCTTTTATTGAAATTGGAATAGTGGTACAATTATTTTTGTAACTTGTACATGATTTCAATGAATGACTATCAAAAGGATAGCCGAAAAGATTTTGATGAGTATATTGTTTCATGAAAAAGCGGAAGTTTGAAAATAGCTTTTTCCATGGAAGGGAGCTAGTGTTATGAATATCCATGAATACCAGAGCAAGCAGATTATGCGCGAATATGGCGTCCACGTGCCGGAAGGCTACTCAGCTTTCACTGTAGAGGATGCGGTGCTGAACGCTATGCGTTTGGATACGCCCATCGTGGTGGTGAAGGCGCAGATCCATGCCGGCGGCCGCGGGGAAGCGGGGGGCGTCAAGATCGCCAAGTCTTTGGACGACGTGAAGAAATATGCAAAGGAACTCTTGGGCAAGACTTTGGTCACTCGCCAGACTGGCCCCAAGGGTAAAAAGGTGAATCGCCTCCTCATCGAAGCGGGCTGCCATATCAAAAAAGAATATTACCTGTCCTTCCTGGTGGATCGCCAGTCGGAGAGCGTGGTCATGATGGGTTCGGAATGTGGCGGCATGTCCATCGAAGACGTAGCAGCAGAGACACCGGAAAAAATCATTAAGGAATATATCGACCCGGTCATCGGCCTCGCTGATTTCCAGGCGCTGCGCATGGCCTACGCGCTCCATTTCGAAAAACCAACCGTCAGAAAAGCAGCGGCTTTCATGAAGCGTTTGTACAATATTTTCGTAGATAAAGACTGTTCCCTGGCTACATCGACCCGGTCATCGGTCTAGCTGATTTCCAGGCGCTGCGCATGGCCTATGCGCTCCATTTCGAAAAACCAACCGTCAGAAAAGCAGCGGCTTTCATGAAGCACTTGTACAATATTTTTGTAGATAAAGACTGCTCCCTGGCTGAAGTGAATCCGTTGGTCGTCACTGAGGAAGGTGACGTGATGGCGCTTGATGCGAAGCTCAATTTCGATGATAGCACCTTGTCCCGCCATCCGGAAATCGTAGCGCTCCGCGACATCACGGAAGAAGATGACAAGGAAAGAAAGGCAGCTGCCGAAGGACTGAACTATGTCAATCTGGGCGGCGACGTGGCTTGCATGGTCAATGGCGCAGGCCTCGCTATGGCTACCGTGGACATCATCAAAGAAAACGGCGGCGAACCGGCAAACTTCCTGGACGTCGGCGGCGACTCCACACCAGAAAAAATCGTGGCTGCTTTCAACATCATGCTCGAAGACAATCAGGTAGACAGCATCCTGATCAATATTTTTGGCGGCATCAATAAGTGCGACGTCATCGCGACCGGCATCGTAGAAGCGGCCAAGCTCCTCTCCGGCGGTAAGGAGGAATTCGCTATCCCTGTCATCGTTCGTTTGGAAGGTAGAAATGTAGAAATCGGCCGCCGGATCCTGGAAGAAGCTCACATCAAAAATCTCTATCCCACCACATCCATGGATGACGGCGCGAAGCTGGCCATCCGTCTGGCTAAAGAATGCAGAGCTTCGAAGAAATAAGGCAGTCCCTGGTGACAGCTTTGAAATAAAATCTTCTGCTGAGTGGGTTCCGGGTTCTAGGGGCAAGGGTCAAGGGAAGGTACGCCGCATCAAATTAAAAAGCGGCGCCATATATAAGGGCGAAGCCCACTGTTTTTACCCCCTTCCTCTGGAAGGGGGAGGGCCCGAAGGGCGGGGGTTGGATTGAAAGAAGGTGCTCAAAGAGCGCATGATGCGATTGG
>CAVEMF010000007.1:0-17806 GCA_963616715.1 Ruminococcus bromii
AGATCCCTGTATTGACTTCCTTTAAAAGTATTAGCCATAGCGGCAAGCAAAATCGAGAATGTTGTTAATCTTTGCTGACCATCAATCACTTCTGCATATGGCTTATCATCCTCCTTAATCAATACGATACTTCCCAAAAAATAATTATCAACAGGCTCGGTTAGGAAGAAGTCATATAAATCGTCAAATAAAACACTAGTCTCTACTTCGGTCCACGCATATGGTCTTTGATATCCAGGAATATGATATTCAAAATCCGCACTGAATATTTTGGCTAACGGATATTCCTTGCCGGTAATTTTATTTCCCATAGAGCACCTCATTTTACTTCAATAAAAGAAATTAAATGTTTGTTTTATAACATACTGATATGTATCATGTGACAGTATTATATCACAAAGAAAATCTCTAATTTCTTTCCTTTCCATTTTCAGCTAGGAAAAAGCCGCTCGGATGAAAACCAGTATTCCAAAAAACCTTTCAGAATCCTTTTTAGATATAAAAAAAGACCGCTTTCGCGGTCTTTTTCCTATCGTATTAGTCCACCAGAGCAATGATTGCCTGAGGAGCATTATCGCCAAGACGGCCTTCCAGCTTCATGATGCGGGTATAGCCACCGTTGCGTTCGGTATAATTCTTTGCGATTTCATCAAACAGTTTCTTTGTAACAGCTTTGTCCATGATGTAAGCTTCAGCCTGACGACGAGCGTGGAGATCGCCTCTCTTAGCGAGGGTGATCATCTTGTCAGCTACGTGGCGAAGTTCTTTGGCCTTTGCTTCAGTGGTGGTGATGCGGCCATGCTGGAAAAGAGCGGTTACGAGACTGCGCAGCAGTGCTTTACGAGCGCCGCTGATTCTTCTCAATCTACTACGAGCCATTTCTTTCCTCCTATTACTATATCAATCCTTGGCATTGACGTCTTTGAGGCCGAGTCCGAGTCCTCTGAAGTTTGTCAATTTTTCTTTGATTTCATCTACAGATTTTTTACCAAGGTTGCGTACACGGGTCAATTCATCTTCTGTCTTGTCCATCAGTTCGCCGATGGTATTGATCTCGGCTCTCTTCAGGCAGTTAAAAGCGCGAACGGACAGTTCGAGTTCGTCGATAGGCATTTCGCGAATGCCATCGATGACGTTGCTGCTGTCTTCGTCTTCATCACTTGGATATACAGCGTCGGATGTTTCCGGTTTGCTGGTTTCCTGAGCGTCGCCGATGTTGGCAAAGTTCATGAAGCAGCTAATCAAAATGTCAGCAGCAGTAGCTACTGCATCGTCTGCATTGACGGAGCCATCAGTGTCCAGTTCCAGTGTCAGCTTATCGTAGTCCATTTCATTGCCTACGCGGGTATCGCTGACGTTGTAGTTGCATTTAATGACAGGAGTATAAATGGAGTCGATCGGAATGACGCCAATCACGTCTTCCTCTCTCTTGTTCTTTGTGAAAGGAACATAGCCATGACCACGGTTGATAGTCATTTCCATGCCCAGGTGCGCATCGGAGTCCAATGTGCAGATGGGGAGATCCTTGTTGAGAACATCTATTTCTGCCGGCAAGTTCATGTCGCCGGCATAGAAAATACCTTCTTTAGTGATATCGATTCTGACGGTAATCGGGAAGACTGCTTCTTCATGAGCGATGAAGCGGATCTTCTTGATGTTCAGAATCATATCTGTTACATCTTCTCTGACGCCGTTAATAGTGGAAAATTCATGAAGCACGCCGTCGATTTTGATAGACGTAATAGCCACACCGTCTAAAGATGAAAGCAACACGCGTCTTAGGCTGTTTCCTAAAGTGATGCCATAGCCTCTTTCGAGCGGTTCGCATTCAAACTTGCCGTGACGCTTGTCATCGCTGAGTTCCACAGTCTTTATTGTGAAGCTTGTATTTTCGATCATCCGAAAGTCCTCCTTCTGCGCCTTATAGCGCCAAAATGCTACGCAAAGGGATTATATTTTATTATACTCTTCTGCGTTTCGGAGGACGGCAGCCATTGTGAGGAATTGGGGTGACGTCCTTAATGCTGCTGACTTCGATGCCTGCTGCCTGCAGTGCACGAATTGCTGCTTCACGGCCTGCGCCTGGTCCTTTTACAAAGACATCAGCCTGACGCATGCCCTGATCGATTGCGACTTTAGCAGCCTGTTCTGCTGCCATCTGTGCTGCGAATGGTGTGCTCTTTCTGGAGCCTTTGAATCCGAGTCCGCCGGCGGATGCCCAAGCGATGGTGTTGCCGTTGGAGTCAGTAATCGTTACGATCGTGTTGTTGAAAGTAGAACGAATATGTGCTGCACCGGATTCTACATGTTTTCTTTCTTTTCTTTTAGCTTTGCTTTTTACCGTAGCCATGTGTTATCCCTCCTTCAACATTACTTCTTGGTTGCAGTCTTTTTGCCTGCAATGGTCTTCTTCGGACCTTTACGGGTACGAGCGTTGGTCTTTGTGCGCTGTCCACGGGTCGGGAGTCCTGCACGATGACGTCTGCCTCTGTAAGAACCGATTTCAACCAGACGTTTAATGTTGAGGGATTCTTCTCTACGGAGATCACCTTCGACTTTATAGTCAGCAAGTACGTTGCGGATCTTTGCCACATCGTCTTCAGACAGATCTCTTACGCGGATGTCCGGATCAATTCCTGCTTTGTTTAAAATTTCTTTGGAAAAAGTAGGGCCAATTCCATAAATATAAGTTAAGCCGATCTCAACGCGCTTATCTCTTGGTAAGTCTACACCAGCTATACGTGCCATCTACTCTTTAACCTCCTTTTAAATTAACCTTGTCTCTGCTTATGTTTCGGATTTTCACAAATGACCATTACACGGCCTTTGCGTTTGATGACCTTGCACTTGTCGCACATCTTTTTAACGGACGGTCTGACCTTCATCTTGGTTCCTCCTTGCTTACTTGTAACGATAGGTAATCCTGCCGTGCTCTAAATCGTAGGGGGTCAATTCTACTGTTACTTTATCCCCGGGCAGTATACGGATGAAATTCATGCGCATTTTGCCGGAAATGGTAGCCAGCACAATATGTCCGCCGTTTTCCAATTTGACACGGAACATGGCGTTTGGAAGTTTTTCTACTACTTTGCCTTCGACTTCAATAACGTCTGCCTTGCTCATGAGAGCCTCCTTTGGCTTATCATATGCTGACCGGAAACAATGGAATCAATTGCGCAGCGTCAGAATTTTGGGACCATCTTTGGTGATGGTAATGGTGTGTTCCATGTGAGCGGATGGTTTCCCATCAGCTGTCACGACGCCCCATCCATCCCGAAGGGCAATGATGTCAGCGCGGCCCATGGTGATCATAGGCTCGATGCAGATGCACATACCTTCTTCAAGACGCGGTCCATGTCCCGGTGTGCCATAGTTTGGAACTTCCGGATCTTCATGCATACCAATCCCGATGCCGTGACCTACATATTCACGAATTACTCCGTAGCCATAAGGTTTTACGTAGCTTTCAACGGCATGACCGATGTCGCCCACTGTATTTCCTACGACGGCCTGCTTGATACCAGCGAAGAGTGCACCTTCGGTGGCCGAGAGCAGCTGGAGGTTTTTCTTGTTTGTATGTCCTACGGGAACGGTAACACAGGAGTCACCCATGTAACCATTTAATTGTACCACAAGATCAAGGGAAATAATATCCCCTTTTTTCAAAATTTTTCTTGCAGATGGAATTCCGTGGACAACTACATCATTGACGGAGGCGCAAATGGTTGCGGGGAATCCTTCGTAGCCTTTGCAAGCCGGGATCCCGCCTCTGTCTCTGATAAATTTTTCAGCCATTTCATCAAGCTCAAGGGTGCTGATGCCGGGCTGTACTGCTTTTTCAAGCATAGAGAGAGTATCCGCAGTCAGTCTCCCGGCTGCGGAAATTTTCTCTACTTCTTCAGGTGTATAAATTGTGATCATTTAGACGCCTTCTTCAAAGCATCCTGGATATCGCTGTAGACGGTATCCATGGCCTGGTCGCCATTGATTTCATAGTAGCGGCCGCTGGCTTTGTAGTAATCGATCAGCGGTTTGGTGGATGTTTCGTACACATTCAGTCTTTCGCCAACGGTTTCTTCGTTGTCGTCAGCACGCTGATAGAGTTCGCCGCCGCAGTTGTCGCAGATGCCTGCTTCTTTCGGCTGACGGAAAAGTTTATGGAAGGAAGCGCCGCATCCTTTGCAGACGAGTCTGCCGCTGATTCTCTTGACCAGATCATCTTTGTTAGCTTTGATGCTGATGACAGCAGTCAGCTGGATGCCCAGTTCATGGAGAATAGCGTCGAGGGAGGCAGCCTGTGCGGTGGTACGGGGGAAGCCGTCGAGGATCCAGCCTTTCTGGCAGTCTTCCTGAGCGAGTCTTTCCTTTACGATACCAACGGTCACGCTATCGGGAACAAGGGCGCCCTTGTCCATATAGCTTTTGGCTTCCTTGCCAAGAGCAGTTCCGGATTTCACAGCGGCACGGAACATGTCGCCGGTGGAAATCTGGGGGATGCCGTAATCACGAATGAGTTTTTCTGCCTGGGTGCCTTTGCCTGCCCCTGGAGGTCCCATCAATAAGATGTACATATCCCTACTCCTTTTGGAAAAAGCTTTATTTGATAAAGCCTTGATAGTTTCTTGTCACCATGTAGGACTGTGCCTGTCTCATGGTATCGAGTGCTACGCCGACGATAATGAGGAGGGAGGTACCACCGAAGTAGACGCCCTGTACGCCGGTAATGTTTCCGATGAAGTTCGGAAGGATAGCAACGAATGCCAGGAAGACCGCGCCGGTCAAGGTGATTCTGGACAATACTTTGTCTACGTAGATCATGGTTGGCTGTCCGGGACGGATGCCGGGGATGAAGCCGCCATATTTCTTCATGTTATCCGCTAAGTCTTTGATGTTGACGGAGATCGCCGTATAGAAATAGGTGAAGATAAAAATGAGGAAGCCGTAGCAAATGGTATTGGGCCAGGTGCCCCATCCGAAGAAGTTGCCTACTGCCTGTACCCAGTCTACATGGACGAACTGTGCCAAGGTGACGGGGAGCATAAGGATGGAGGATGCGAAGATGATGGGGATGACGCCTGCCTGATTCACTTTTAGTGGGAGGTAGGTGGAATGTCCGCCATACATTCTGCGTCCGATCACACGCTTTGCATACTGGATGGGAATTCTGCGCTGTCCTTCGTTGACTTCGATGACCATGAGGATCATGACGAGGGCAATGACGAGGAAGAGCAGAAGCTGGAACGGGGAGATGGTGCCGACTTGGATGTAATCAATGACTGTGGAGATGGCTTCAGGGAAGCGCGCTACGATACCACAGAAGATGATCAGGGAAATGCCGTTACCAATGCCGTGTTCCGTGATTTTTTCGCCGATCCACATCAGGAGGCAGGTGCCGGCTGTGAGGACTACGATGACGAAAATAAAATACAGCCAGCTGTTATCAACAAGTGCATTGTTGATACGCAGGGCATAGGTCATACCGAATGCCTGCACAGCTGCCAGGAAAATGGTGAAGTATCTGGTGACTTTCTGGATTTTCTTGAATCCTTCCTGTCCGTCTTTTCTCCACTCTTCGAGGGTGGGGATGACAGCGGTGAGGAGCTGCATAATGATGGATGAGTTGATGTACGGGGTGATACTCATGGCAAAGATAGAGAATTTGCTGAGTGCACCACCGGAGAATAAGTCCAGGAAACCGAAAAGGTTGCCGGAGGTGAAGAGGCTTTCGATGACAGAGGAGTCAACTCCCGGTACCGGGATATGAACCCCGAGCCGGAAGATGACGAACATCATGAAAGTGAAGAGAATGCGATCTTTGAGTTCTTTGTTTGCAAAAAGGTTTGCGAGAACAGACCCCATATTAGATCACCTCTACTTTTCCACCTGCTGCTTCGATTTTCTGCTGAGCGCCTTTTGTGAAGCCCTGTGCTCTTACGGTAAGAGCCTTTGTGAGTTCACCGCTTCCCAGAATACGTACACCATCGAGAACGTTCTTCAGAACGCCTGCTTCAACCAGAGCAGCCGGATCAACAACAGCATTGTCGTCGAAACGGTTCAGCTGTTCAACGTTGACTTCAGCGTATTCGTTAGCAAAAATGTTTTTGAATCCGCGCTTTGGAAGACGACGGTACAGAGGCATCTGGCCGCCTTCAAATCCCGGACGTACACCGCCGCCGGTTCTAGCGTTCTGACCTTTAGCACCGCGGGTGGACTGTTTGCCCATGCCGCTGCCAAGGCCTCTGCCTACACGACGACGAACTCTTGTGGAACCTTCAGCCGGTTTCAGTTCATGCAGTTTCATTAGTGCACCTCCTTTTCTATTATTCTGCTTCTTTGCATTCAACCAGATGACGGACAGAGTGGATCATGCCCTTAATCTGTGGGGTAAGTTCTTTTTCAACAGAGGAGTGGGTCTTTTTGAGTCCCAGTGCCTTGATGGTAGCGATGTGTTCCGGTCTGGAACCAATTACGCTTTTCTTCAGTGTAACGATAACCTTCATGAGTGGCCCCCTTAGTTATAAATTTCGTCCAGGGTCTTTCCACGAAGTGCTGCAACGGTTTCAGCATTTTCGAGTTTGGAAAGGCCATCCATGGTAGCTCTTACCATGTTGATTGGATTGGAAGAACCCAGGGACTTGGTCAGAATGTTGCGGATACCTGCCATAGCAAGTACGCTTCTTACCGGGCCGCCTGCTTTAACGCCGGTACCTTCGGCAGCAGGTTTCATGATAACTTTGCCGGCACCATAGATGCCGAGCATCGGATGCGGAATGGTACCGTTCTTGAGAGCAACGGTGATCATATTCTTCTTAGCATCTTCGACGCCTTTGCGGATAGCTTCCGGAACTTCAGCAGCTTTGCCGAGGCCAGCGCCTACTTTGCCTTTGCCATCACCAACTACTACGACTGCTGCAAAGGAAAAACGACGGCCGCCTTTTACGACTTTAGCAACGCGGTTAATGAAAACGACGTTTTCCTGCAAGTCGGATTCCTGTTTTTCAAATCTTGGCATGTGATTTCTCCTTTACCTTAAAATTTCAAGCCGGCTTCGCGAGCGCCATCAGCCAGAGCCTGGACTCTGCCGTGATAGATGTAGCCGCCACGATCGAATACGACGCTTTCGATGCCTTTTTCAAGAGCTCTCTTAGCAACCAGTGCACCTACTGCTTTTGCAGCTTCTGCGTTGCCGCCGTATGGGAATTCAGCTTTGATTTCTTTATCTAAGGTATTTGCGGATGCCAGTGTTACGCCAGCTTCATCGTCGATGATCTGAGCGTAGATGTTAGCCAGGGAACGGAAAACATTGAGACGCGGGCAAGCGGCAGTACCGGAGATTTTCTTACGAAGACGCAGATGACGGCGAATAACCGCATTTCTGCTTGCATTTTTACGCATATTATTTTACCTCCTGTCTTACTTCGCGCCGGTCTTACCAGCCTTACGGCGTACGAATTCACCGGAATAACGGATACCTTTGCCTTTGTAAGGTTCGGGCTGACGCCAAGCGCGGATTTCTGCTGCTACCTGGCCAACCTTTTCCTTATCGCAGCCGGATACCAGAACAACGACGGAAGACGGGGTGGAAATGGTGATTCCTTCCGGTGGAACTACGATGACCGGATGGGAGAAGCCGAGAGCCAGTTTCAGGTTCTGACCCTGCATCTGAGCGTTGTAACCAACGCCCACGATTTCGAGCTTCTTTTCGAATCCCTGGGTGACACCGACAACCATGTTGTTCAGGAGTGTACGGTTCAGGCCGTGCAGGGAGCGGTTTTTGATTTCGTCATTCGGACGGGTAACGAGGATTTCGTTGCCTTCCATCTGGATGCCGATTTCTTCATTGAGTGTACGGGTGAGTGTGCCTTTCGGACCTTTTACGGTGACTGTATGGCCGTCGATCTTGACTTCCACACCTGCCGGAACCGTAATCGGTTTTCTGCCAATTCGAGACATGTTTTACCTCCAACGATTACCAGACAAATGCCAGGACTTCGCCGCCAAGACCCTCTTTGCGAGCTTTCTTGTCGGTCATAACGCCCTTGGAAGTGGAAATAATAGCGATACCGAGACCACCGAGTACCTTCGGCAGTTCTTCCTTGCCAGCGTATACGCGCAGGCCCGGTTTGGAAATTCTCTTCAGACCTTTGATAACCTTTTCACGGTTAGCGCCGTATTTCAGTGCGACGCGCAGTTCCGGATGGCCTTCTACTTCGATCTGTTCTACGCTTTTAATAAAGCCTTCTTCTTTCAGAATTGCAAGTACAGCTGCCTTAATTTTAGAAGCAGGCATGTCTACTTTTTCATGATATGCATCGTTCGCATTACGAATACGGGTAAGCATATCCGCAATCGGATCGGTTGTTACCATTGTTTAATCCTCCTCCCGAAATCTTACCAGCTGGCTTTTTTAACGCCCGGAATTTCTCCGAGGTAAGCCAAGTCACGGAACTGGTTACGGCAGATTCCGAATTTACGCATAAAGCCGTGGGGACGGCCAGTCAGTTTGCAGCGGTTGTGCAGACGTGTTGGGGAAGCGTTGCGCGGGAGCTTGGAAAGAGCTTCCCAGTCGCCAGCTTCTTTCAGAGCCTGACGCTTTGCGGCATATTTCTGAACAGCGAGTTCTCTTTTCTTCTCGCGTTCCAACATAGACTTCTTTGCCATATTGTCCTCCTGCTTATTTCTTGAACGGCATGCCGAACTGTTTCAGAAGTTCACGAGCTTCTTCGTCAGTCTTAGCCGTAGTTACTACAATGATATCCATGCCACGGATTCTGTCGATCTTTTCATAATCAACTTCCGGGAAAATCAGCTGTTCTTTAACGCCGAACGCATAGTTTCCGCGGCCGTCGAAGCTCTGATCGCTGATACCACGGAAGTCGCGTACGCGTGGAAGAGCAATGTTGATCAGGCGATCGAGGAATTCGTACATTCTGTCACCACGAAGGGTAACTTTGCAGCCCAGAGGCATTCCTTCACGGATTTTCCATGCAGCCAGGGATTTCTTGGCTTTGCAGACCATCGGCTTCTGGCCGGTGATAGCAGCGAGGTCGGATACTGCTGCGTCTACTGCTTTGGTGTTTTCTGTAGCTTCGCCTACACCGATGTTGATGACAATCTTATCCAGCTTCGGGATTTCCATGTCGTTTTTGTAGCCGAATTTTTCGCGCAGTGTGGTTTTGATCTGCGCTTTGTATAAGTCGTTTAATCTGGACACTTGTTATCCTCCTTCCCGCTTAGGCTTTGTCAATAATAGCGCCGCTCTTTACAGCTGCTCTGACGTAAGTTCCGTCTTTCTGCTGAACTTTCTTTACGCGGGTCGGTTTCTTGGTTTCCGGATCCAGGAGCATAACCTTGGAAGCATACAGCGGAGCTTCTTTCTCGATGATGCCGCCCTTCGGGTTTGCCTGGCTCGGTTTGGTGTGTCTCTTAATCATGTTGATGCCTTCAACAACAACACGACCTTCTTTCGGCATAGCAGCTTTAATTTTGCCCTGCTTGCCTTTATCTTTGCCGGAAATAACTACTACGGTGTCTCCGGTCTTTACATGCAGTTTCTGACTCATTGCTTTGCCTCCCTATTAGAGCACTTCCGGAGCCAGGGAAACGATCTTCATGAAATCTTTTTCACGGAGTTCTCTTGCTACCGGTCCAAAAATACGTGTTCCTACCGGGCTCTTGTCGTCTTTAATAATAACAACTGCGTTTTCGTCAAAGCGGATATGAGATCCGTCGCTGCGGCTAACACCACTTACTGTACGAACTACGACAGCCTTTACTACCTGGCCCTTCTTAACAACGCCGCCGGGGGTTGCATCTTTGACCGTAGCAACTACAATATCACCGATATTGCCGCTTTTACGGAAGGAACCACCCAGAACTTTAATAACCAGGACGTTCTTAGCACCGGTATTATCTGCAACGTTGAGTCTGCTTTCCTGCTGAATCATCGTGCCAATCCTCCTATAATTAACTTTCTATATTAGTTCTGACGGGCAACGATTTTTTCAACTCTCCAACGCTTGTCATGGGACAGCGGGCGGGTTTCCACGATGCGTACGGTATCACCGACACGGCATTCGTTGTTTTCGTCATGCGCTTTGAACTTGGTTGTGGTATTAATAGATTTTTTGTAGAGTTTGTGGGGAACTTTGCGTTCTACAGCAACAACTACGGTTTTATCCATTTTGTCGCTGACTACAACTCCCTGGCGCACTTTGCGCAACTTTCTTTCTTCTGCCACGTTGAGATCCTCCTTTGGATAAACCGTTATGCCTTCTTGGCAGCTTTCAATTCTTCTTCGCGCTGTACAGTCTTGATACGAGCGATGGTCTTCTTTACTTCACGAATACGCATCGGGTTTTCGAGCTGTCCTGTAGCGAGCTGAAAACGGAGGTTAAACAGTTCTTCCTTTAAGCCGGCAACTTTTTCGTCTAATTCGGCAGTGCTGAGGTTACGAATTTCATTGACCTTCATTTTTATTCACCTGCCACTTCCTGACCTTTAACTACAAATTTAGTCTTGATTGGGAGTTTGTGACCTGCCAGACGCATTGCTTCTTTAGCAACTTCTGCAGATACACCGCCCATTTCGAACATTACGCGGCCCGGTTTTACTACGGCTACCCAGTATTCAACTGCGCCTTTACCGGAACCCTGACGAGTACCAATTGGTTTAGCAGAAACCGGTTTGTCTGGGAAAATCTTGATCCAAACTTTGCCGCCGCGCTTGGTGTAACGGGTCATGGCAATACGGGCTGCTTCGATCTGACGGCTGGTGATCCAGGTTGGTTCTGTTGCTACCAGGCCAAATTCACCGAATGTTACGGTGTTTCCGCGATGTGCTTTGCCTTTCATACGGCCGCGGAACTGTTTACGGAATTTTGTACGCTTTGGAATTAACATCAGGAATCACTCCTTTCAGAGTTTTTCGGTCTACGTTCTCTGCGATCACCACGACGGCCGCCTCTTCTGTTGCCTTCATGGCGGTTGTTCTTGTCTTTGCTTGTGCGGATGTTTTCGTTTTCGTCAACAACCTGTCCGGGAGCGAGTTCGCCTTTGTAGATCCAGACTTTAATGCCGATAGCACCGTAGGTGGTATGAGCAGTGGTCACACCGTAGTCGATGTTTGCACGGAGAGTCTGAAGCGGAATGGAACCTTCACGGTAGCTTTCGGAACGAGCGATTTCAGCGCCGCCGAGGCGTCCGGATACGGTTACTTTAATACCTTTTGCACCGGCACGCATGGTTCTGCCTACTGCCTGTTTTACAGCGCGGCGGAAGCCGATACGTCTTTCCAGCTGGGAAGCGATGTTTTCGCCTACCAGGATGGCGCTCATGTCGGTGGATTTGATTTCGAGAATATCGATGTCGATTTCTTCGGTGATGGTTTTATCAACAACAGCAGAGAGAGCTTTTTTGATATCTTCGATGCCTGTGCCGCCACGGCCAATGACCATGCCCGGCTTAGCGGTGTAAATAGCGAGCTTTGCTCTCTTGCCTACGCGCTTAATGCCAATTTTGGAAATGCCTGCTGCGAACAGGTGCTTCTTTAAGAACTGGCGGATTTTGGCATCTTCCACAAGCAGTGCAGCATAATCTTTTTCTGCAAACCATTTGGAATCCCAGTCATTGATCACGCCTACACGCATTCCATGCGGATTAACTTTCTGACCCAAAACGTTTCCCTCCTTCGATTACTCTTTTTCAGAAACTTTTACCGTCAGTGTGCTGGTACGTTTCATAATCCCGAAAGCCTGTCCACGGGAGCGTGGATGTACGCGCTTCATAATCGGGCCTGCATCTACAAAAATTGTGGAGATGTAGAGATCATCAATATTCATGTTGTTGTTGTTTTCTGCGTTTGCCATAGCGCTTCTCAGTGTCTTTTCGACAACGATGGAAGCTGCTTTATGGGTGTTGTGCAGAATAGAGATAGCTTCTCCCGCTTTCTTGCCGCGGACAAGGTTTGCTACGATGCGAACCTTACGGGGAGAAATGCGGATATTTCTTGAAATTGCCTGAACTTCCATTTTATTCCTCCCTGTTATTTCTTGTCGGTCTTGTTATGACCCTTGAATGTACGGGTCGGAGCGAATTCACCGAGTTTATGGCCAACCATATCTTCAGTGACATAAACCGGTACGTGTTTTCTTCCGTCGTGAACAGCGATGGTGTGACCAACGAAGCTCGGCAGGATAGTAGAAGCACGGGACCAGGTTTTTACAATTTTCTTTTCATTAGCTTCGTTCATTGCATCGATTTTCTTCACGAGGGAGAATGCGACAAACGGGCCTTTTTTAACGGATCTGGACACTTTTACTCCTCCTTATCTTACTTGCGTCTCTTTACAATCAGTTTAGAAGACGCTTTTCTGCTATGTCTGGTCTTCACGCCATAAGCAGGTTTACCCCACGGAGTAACTGGGCGCTTACGTCCGACCGGAGATTTGCCTTCGCCGCCGCCATGTGGATGGTCGTTCGGGTTCATTACAACGCCGCGGTTTGCAGGACGTACGCCAAGCCAACGATTTCTGCCGGCTTTGCCAAGGGTAATGTTTTCATGATCTTCGTTGCCGATAGCACCGATGGTTGCACGGCAGCGGATGTGTACTCTACGGAGTTCGCCGGAAGGGAGACGGAGCAGTGCATAGTCGCCTTCTTTTGCCATCAGCTGAGCGCTTGCGCCGGCAGAACGAACCATCTGGCCGCCTTTGCCGATCTTCAGTTCAACGTTGTGAACGATGGTACCGAGAGGAATGTTGGTGAATGGGAGGCAGTTGCCGACTTTGATATCGGATTCCGGGCCGCTGGTGACTACGTCGCCGACCTTCAGTCCTTTCGGAGCGAGGATGTAGCGTTTTTCACCGTCTGCATACTGCAGAAGAGCGATGCGGCAGGTGCGGTTCGGATCGTATTCGATGGTAGCAACTTTTGCCGGAATGTTGTCTTTGGTTCTCTTGAAGTCAATGATTCTGTACTGACGTTTATGTCCGCCGCCCTGGTGACGAACGGTTGTCTTACCGGAGTTGTTACGGCCGCCATGATTATGAACAGGAGCCAGAAGAGTCTTTTCTGGTTTATCTGTTGTAATTTCCTCAAAGGTGGAAACGGTCATCTGACGGCGTCCGGGAGTGTACGGTTTAAATGATTTGTATGCCATTTATATTACTCCTCCTTACGCTTCGAAGAGCTCAATTGTTTCGCCCGGTCTCAGGGTAACAATGGCTTTCTTCCAATCACTGCGACGACCCTGGGTGCGGCCCAGACGTTTCATCTTGCCTTCATAACGCATGGTGTTCACAGCCTGAACTTTTACTTTGAAGATCTGTTCTACAGCCTGGCGGATTTCCACCTTGGTTGCGGAGAGCGGTACACGGAATGTGTATTTGCGTTCTTCCATGAGAGCTGTAGTTTTTTCGGTAACGAGCGGTTTAATGAGGATGTCACGAGCGTCCATTATGCGAGTACCTCCTCAATCTTCTTAACGGCTTCCTGGGTCAGGAACAGTTTGCCGGTGTTTACGATGTCATAAATGTTGAGTCCGCTTGGAGCATAAGCTTTTACGCCCGGGATGTTTCTAGCGGAGAGAATGGTGTTCTGGCAAGCAGCGCCGCCGTCAACAATGATAGCTTTGCCTGCTTCGAAAACAGCCAGGAGTTTTACTACTTCTTTGGTCTTCGGCGCTTCGAAGTTTACTGCATCGAGAACGACCAGTTCGTTTGCACGGAGTTTTTCGGACAGTGCAGATTTAACAGCCAGCTGACGAGCCTTTCTCGGCATGTCTTTTGCATGGCTTCTCGGGGTCGGTCCAAATACGGTACCGCCGCCAACCCACAGTGGGGAGCGGATGGATCCGACTCTGGCACGGCCGGTGCCTTTCTGTTTCCAAGGTTTCTTGCCGCCGCCGCGTACAAGGCCTCTGGTTTTGGTAGCGTGTGTGCCAAGGCGTTCATTAGCCATCTGACGCACCACTGCCTGATGAATAACAGCTTCGTTATAGTCTACGCCAAAGACGCTGTCATTCAGCTCTATTTCACCGGCAACTTCGCCGGCTACATTATACAGCTTTACTTTCGGCATTGAGATGTTCCTCCCTTAATCAGAACAATTTTCTGTTGTTCCAGACAATATTATTTTACAGGCTTTACAGTATCCTGTACCATGACGAGGCTTCCCTTAGCACCTGGGATCCCGCCTTTGACAAGCATAAGATTACGGGCAGTATCAACTCTTACTACCTGAAGATGCTGTACAGTGACACGTACGCCGCCGAGCTGGCCAGCCATCTTCTTGCCTTTAAATACCTTACCGCCGCCGCCGGACATACGAGCACCGAGGGATGCTGTCTGACGATGGTTCTTGGAGCCGTGGGATTCCGGTCCACGCTGGTGGTTATGACGTTTAATAGTGCCGGCGAAACCTTTGCCGCGGCTGGTGCCAATTACGTCGATAATCTCGCCTTCTGCGAAGATATCAGCAGCCAGAGTTTGGCCTACTGTGTAAGACGGCTTTTCAGCGAGTCTATATTCACGCAGATGTTTAACCGGGTCGATACCAGCTTTTTCAAACTGACCCTTTACAGGTTTTGTCAAATGTTTTTCTTTGACAGCGCCATAGCCGAGCTGTACAGCGTTGTAGCCGTCGCTTTCAACGGTCTTTACTGCAGCAACTACGTTTGGCAGAACTTCAATAACGCTTACTGGAATCAGGTCGCCGTTTGCAGCGAATACCTGAGACATTCCTAATTTTGTTCCCAAAATAGCCTTAGACATCTTTGCACCTCCTTACAGTTTAATTTCAATGCTGACGCCAGCTGGGAGTTCCAGTCTCATCAGCGCATCCGCGGTCTTCTTGGACGGATCAAGGATGTCAATGAGTCTCTTGTGAATACGCATTTCGAACTGTTCACGGCTGTCTTTGTTGACATGTGGAGAACGAAGAATGGTGTACACGTTCCGTTCGGTCGGGAGCGGAATCGGACCGGAGACTCTGGAGCCTGTTCTTTTTGCAGTCTCCGCGATCTTCGCTGCGCTCTGATCAACTGCTTTGTGATCATAGCCCTTCAGACGAATTCTGATTTTTTCCTGTTTCGACATTAGATAAACCTCCTACGTTCATTTCATGAATGAACTGCTCCGTGGAAATTCCCCTGCCATGCAGGCCACCTTCCACTTCATAGTTTGTTCTGAACTATCTTTTGCCTTGCGCCCTCGCACAAAGGTACCAGACGTTCAGCTTTTCTATAATACTATTTTCGGGGCCTAAAAGCAAGGACTTTAGAAAGAATTTATTTTTAGAAATATAAGCGCTGAAAGTGCGATAATCACTCACTTTTTATCGGTTTATTTTCTTAATTTTCACATGGCCACGCCGCCGTGTGTGTACTTGATTTTCTAAAGTTTATATAAATTTTTCACGCCGCCTATTTTTCTTCCGGAAATCGCCACTCCTACCATTCTCTGGGTGCATTTTTGTATCTTTTCGGGGAATAGTAGTCGGTGGTCGGTAATCGGGACGCTTTTGGCTTTCGTCTCAGCTTTGCATTCATTCCGCTACTGCTGAATGGATCCTTCGACTTCGCTCAGGATGACAGGGAAACGGTATTCGGTGGTCGGGGCGCTTTTGGCTTCCGTCTCAGCTTTGCATTTCTTCCGCTACCGCTGAATGGATCCTTCGACTTCGCTCAGGATGACAGGGAAACAGTAATCGGTAGTCGGTGGTCGGGGCGCATTTAATTTCCATCTTAGCTTTGCATTCATTCCGCTACTGCTGAATGAATCCTTCGCTACGCTCAGGATGACGGGCGACAGTAGTAGGTAGTCGGTGATTGGTGGTCGTTGGTCGGGGGGCGGAGGTCGGGGCGCGTTTGATTGCTTCCCCACTGCCGTGAACCGTTTACCGTATTACCGTGCACCGGCATGCTTGTGGTTACGGGAGCTATCACGATAAGGCGCTACATCAAAGCAGGGTTGTGCTCCATTTCCCACTATGGTTAAAAGAGCCGGTTAACGGTTATACGGTAGACGGAGAGCCGTAGCGAGGAAGCAGGTACCTGCGCCCCGGCGATAGCGGTAATTGCTCCCTGTTAGTTCAACATCAAATGCGAACCGACTACCGACCACTATTTTCGCCAAAAGAAAAGAGCCGTGAGAACACTCTCACGACTCCATTTCATTCACGCCTTTGCCAGCATGATTTTCAAAATTCGTTCATCCACCTTCGCCATGCCCTGGTTCGCTAGGTCGGCGATGTTGGCGATAGAAGCTTCCGGTGTTTCCCCGCAAATGCCATCGGAGGTGCGGAGGCGGCGATTGGCCATGGCCATCCGCGCTGCCATGAAGGCGGAGGCCGTGGCCTGGGCCAGCTTCATGCCGCAGCCGGTCTTGCCGCCGTCACAGATCATGCCGGACACGGTGCCGCTCATAGTCTTCACGGCGTAGCCTGCTTGCTCTGCGCTGCCGCCCCAAAGGTAAACCAATGCCATGGACGCCGCCGTAGACGCCCCCACGGCACAGGTGCACATAGAGGAAAGCTTACCGATCACCAGATTGATATAGCTATTCATCAAATGGCCAAAGGCAAGCGCGTGAAGCATGTCTCCTTCCGCAATGCCACCGGCCTTGGCTGCTTCTACCACCGGAAGCGTCACTGCCAGACCTTTACTTCCAGAGCCAGCGCTGCTGACCACGGTGTGGAGCCGACCGTCGAGCCGCGCTTCGATGGCCGAAGCCACCTTTAGCATCATCCGCTCCATCAATGTATCCTGGAGCTCTGTCTTCAACGTCGCCGCGATACCTACCGGACTAGGCTCTTCAATGCCGACCCGCGCTATGTCTGTATTAATTTCAATACTCTCTTTCAAAAATTGGAGTGACTCCTCGGTCATAGACTTCACAGTATCATAAATTTCGGCGATAGGCGCCGCAAGGAGTGTGCTTTCGAAAGGATCCGCCTGGCCCAGCCCTTCTTCCTTCGCTTCGAAGAGGACCTGGCCATTGAAAATTTTCTTCACGATATGAGTATGGGCCTTGGTGATTTCCGCGATGCCCCGCCCCTCAGTGCCCTCTATTTCCGCATACGCATAGAGCGCTCTCTTGGAAAAATCGATTTCCACTTCCACCAGGCCCGCTTCCACCATGGCTTTCGCTTTGTCAGAAATCTCCGGTGTGATGTCTTCAAAGATCTGAAGTTCTTTCTCCGTCCGACCGATGAGCGCGCCCAGCGCAGCCGCATAAGCAATGCCCACGCGGTCAAAGCCGGGAATGCCCACAGACATGCCATTCTTGTAGAGCCCCGAATTGATGGTCATAGAAATATGGGACACCTCTGCGATGCCAGCCTCCACCGCCGCCGCTGCGCACAAAGCGATGCAAGCCGGCTCGGTACAGCCCAGACAAGGACTCACAGTCCGTTTCAGATATTCCACTGCTGCTTCTCTTTCCATGGTCAATCTCCTTTCTACTGATACACTCCTATATATGTATTACCTATTGTAAGAATGGCATGGAAATAGGGCTTTGTCAATGTGCTTGAGAAAAGTGATCAGTGATTAGTGGTCAGTGGTCGGGGCGCGTTTACCTTTTGGGCCAGCTTGGCATTTGTACCGCTATCGAATTCAGTGGTCGGTAGTCAGTGATCGGTAGTCGGGCCCCGCGTATCTACTTCATCATAGCTTTGAGCCAGGAGCTTGGAGCTTGTAAGATCTCCCCACGAGACGCCGAGGAGTTAGAGGGGGATGGCAGCGCGCGTATCTCCTTTCCCACTACCGTTATCCGTGTAACCGTTCACCGAGCATACTTCGGATTACGG
>CAVEMF010000008.1:0-17790 GCA_963616715.1 Ruminococcus bromii
GCCTCATCGTCCAGCTCATCGGTGCGGCCGCTGTAAGATGTCGGTTTCCCGTCTGGGGTGTAGACGCCCTGGAGCTTGTTCAGGATGCGATACTTGATTTCTCTTCCGTACTGGTCAGCGCCTACGGCGGTGTCGTATTCAAAAATATACTCCACCATCCGATTATTTCCAAAGTCCGGATAGGTCAAAGGATCTTTGTACACTTCCGCATAGAGCTTGCCGCGGATGATGGGAAGCTCGCCGGCGCTCATGGGATCCTTCTCGATAGTGTCCGTGTCCACATACACGCGCGCTTCATCGCTGGTGTACACCACCGCATAGCGGCTATAGTCATTCAAAAACTTCGTAGGGTTCACGCTCGCTGCATCCACAGTCAAAGCCGGCAGCGCCAAAGTAGAAATCAGAGCCATGGCCATCCATTTTTTCATTTTGCATTCTCCTTTCAAGGAAATACCTTCTCTCTTTCCTTTGTATTGTAACAGATGAGAGCGGTGTGGGGCTAGGGGGGATTAGGGATCAGGGGCAAGGGTCAGGGGGCGAGGGAAGGTGCGGCGCGCAAGTTAAGAAGCGCCGCGTATATAAGGGCGAAGCCTTTCCTCTTAAACCTCCTTCCTCTGGAAGGAGGGGAACCACGCTAGTGGTGGAGGTTGGCCACCGCAAAGCGATAAAGGTTGGCACGAGCAGCTGCGTCCTCACCTAACCCCCGCCCTTCCAGAGGAAAAGGGTAAAAGCGGTGGGCTTCGCCCTTATATATGCGCCGCTTTATAATTTGTGCGGCGCACCACCCCTTGACCCCTGAACCTTGACCCCTGAACCCATTCAGAAAAACTTTCGCGCACCATTCGTCACTCAACTGTTTTACATTCAAGCTTTCGCCCAGCGCAAATAAAAACTCGTGAGCACTATAGCGTTCACGAGTTTTTATTTGGCATACAGTCGATTCAAAGCAACCTTAGCGCCGACGGAAATGCATTATTTTTTGTAGACTTCTTCGCCTTCGAAGTAGACATCGGAGATTTCAGCGGTGTGGATTTCATCCTTCGGGATGGTGGTGATGTCTTTGCTGATGAAGAGGAAGTCGGCGTATTTGCCTTTTTCGATGGAGCCGCGTTCTTTTTCGATGCCCATCTGGTAAGCGCCATTGATGGTGAGGACGTCCAGAGCTTCTTCTACAGTCAGCTCATCGGATTTATCGAAGGGGCCCATTTCTCTTCCTTCGAGAATGAATTTGGGATCCATGGAGTCATTGACAGCCAGTTCCATGATGTTCAGGATATCGCAAGGAGCGCCGCTGTCCGCCGGATAGTCGGTGGAGGAGGTCATCTTGATGCCGCGGGAAACCTGTTTCTTCATGGGGTAGCCTTCCCAGTAGAATTTTTCATCAAAGTTATCCGGCACGCGGGTATCACCGATGATTTCGGTCAGGCCGCGCCAGTTGATATTGGTAGCGCTGTAAATATTGTGTTCTGCCATCTTATCCAAAGTTTCTTCGGTGATGTGGCGGCTATGACCCAGCGCATTCAAGATCCCCGGAGCTGCGGTATCTTCGGCTGCGATGAATGCATTGACAGCCTGCTCGGTAGCGCCATCGCCGGAGGCATGGACGTGGATGGAGATACCTTTTTCATTGGCCTTCTTTACGATGGCATTGAATCGGTCGGTATCCCATACCTGGTTGCCGGTCGAGCCGCTCTTATATGGTGTCTTGACCCAGCCGGACAGAGACTCGGTGCATTCGCCATCACCAAAGAGTTTGATCCAGGATGGTTTGAAATGCTTGGTGGAATATTTCTTCTGGTACTCGGCGGCTCTATCAATGATCTCATTTTCATCTTCAAATGGATCCATCTTGTAGCTTCCGCCAACCACTACCGTAAGGCCCACGTTCTTATCATAGTCGGCAAGGCCCTTATAGGCTGCTTCCCCAAAGTAGGAAATATAGGCGTCAAAGTAATTGGTATAGCCAAAGGCATGAAGCAAATTTTCTGCGATCGGTACCGATTTTGCGTAAGTTTCAGAAGACATATAGCCGGAGTCACGGACAAGCGGTCCCATAGCATAATTCATGGCAACGTCTGTAGCCAGCCCCAAAAGCCGGCCATTTTCATCTTTGGAGAATTCGCCGCCTTCTACTTTGGTATTTCCATCGATACCTGCTGCTTCAATGGCCTTGGAGTTCATGTAAATGTTATGACCGGTGTCATCGATCATGACAACAATCTTATCCGGACAAACAGCATCGATCTTGGATCTCATATCCACTTTATCTTTGACATCGAGCAGCTTCTCATTGCACCAGCCATAGGTCAGATACATTTTCTCATTGGGATACTTGGCCACATGTTCTTTCAGGAATTCTATGGTCTCATCAATGGTATCCGTGAAATGAATGACATGGCTCATAGCAGCGCCGGTCATATAGTGGCCATGGCCCTCGGTGGCGCCGGGCATGATCATGCCTTGGCCGGTCCGGTCGATGACTTTGGTCACGTTGCTATCGATGTAAGCCTTGGCGCCCTTTTTATCCCCTACATAGATGTATTTGCCATCCTTCACAGCAAATGCATCAGCGTATCTGGCATCGGCATTGGCGGTATAGACCTTGCCGTAGACCACCAGGTCAGCTGCAGTATCCGGCGCTTTCGCGCTGGCGGTGGAAAATGCCATGAGTGCAGCCATGGCTGCCATAGCTGCCATCCCTTTGCGGTTCATGTGTCTGAAAAGTTTCATTGATTGGCCTCCTTATCTTTTGTACACTTTTTTACCTTCGAAATAAACGACATCGACTTTTCCTTCATGGATCTGATCTGCCGCGCAAGTGGTGATGTCTTTATCAAGCAAGAGGAAATCGGCATATTTCCCCACTTCTATGGAACCTCTTTCGTTTTCCAGCTGGAACTGCTTCGCGCCATTGATGGTCATGACATCGAGCATTTCTTCCACGGTCAAGTACTCGTCTTTGGCCATGGGCAATGCAGGCGTATCATCAAAAGTGCCATTGACTCCGATTTCTATGATGCCGCAAATGTCGGTGGGCGCCCCATCACTGGCCGGATAGTCCGTAGAAGAGGTCATGACGATGCCTCTGTCCAGCAAGGATTTCATCGGATAGCCTTGGATATAAAGATCATAGTCCATCAAGAGCGGGACATTTTGGGCTTCATCATTGAACAAATATCTCCAGCAAATATTGGTGGCGCTATAAATATGATGGGCTGCCATCTTATCCTTGGTGGCCTCTGTGATGTGACGGGAGTGCCCTAAGCCATTATAAACACCTTTGGCGGCAGTATCTTCGGCATGAATATATGCATCTACAACCTGGGCGGTAGCCCCATCACCGGACGCATGGGTATGGACAGAGACGCCTTTGGCATTTGCCTTTTTCACCAGCTCATACATGCGAGCCGGCTGCCAGACCTGATTGCCATGACTGCCATCGGCATAAGGCTCAAGCATCCAGCCGGTCTTGACTTCCACCGCACCACCATCAGCAAAAAGTTTTATGTTATCTGCTTTGAAATGGTTGGTAGAATATTTCTTCATATACTCGGCCACCAGGTCGACCTTCTCATCGATGTCCGCATAGGGATCGATTTTGTACGAAGCAATCATATTGAAGGTGAGGCCATTTTCTACGTCTTCATCATGGACACCTTCATAGGTCGCCTTGCCTAAGACATTGGTGAAAGCATCGAAGTAATTGGTATAGCCATTGGCATGGAGGAAATCGGCCGCATCTCTAACGGCTTCTCTCACCAGATTTTTGGAAACCAATTCATGATTTTCTTGGATCTTTTCCAAGGCATAATTAACCGCCACATCAGAGACCAGCCCCAGGAAGTCACCATTGGCATCCTTCGCAAAAGTCCCGCCTTCTATGGTGAAGTCCTTGGTATAGCCGGCCATCTCAAAAGCCTTGCTATTGAGGAAAGCATTGTGTCCCACATTATCCACCATGATAATGGCTTTATCGGGACAAATGGCATCCAACGCTTTTCTCATGTTGTAAGTGAATTTGGCCTCCCTCATCTCGCCGCCGGTTTCCCAGCCCATCACAAAATAAACCTCTCTGTGTGGATGCGCTTTCACATATTCTTTCATTGCGGCGAGAATCTCATCCACATTGGCCGCATGAATAGCCCCACCGGATACCTTCAGTTCCGAGGCCAGGACGTAATGACCGTGGCCCTCTGTGGCGCCTGCAGTGATGAGACCTTTGCCGGTCCGATCGATGACTTTTGTGACGCCATCTTTGATATAAGCGGCGGCGCCGTTTTTATTTCCTACATAGATGTACTTGCCATCTTTCACTGCGAAGGCATCGGCATATCTGGCACCGGCATTGGACGTATACACCTTGCCATAGACCACCAGATCCGCTGCGGTTTCCGGCGCTTTTGCGCCAGCGGTCTGACATGCAAAAGCCATGGATAGCGCGAATGCAGCCATAGCCGCTTGCAGCGCTTTTTTCTTGAAGAAATGCATGTATTCCCTCCTCTGATCCGACACATTTCTCGCGCCATACAAGGCCATGATTTCCTTGCCATACGCGAGAAGCTTGCGTTATTTATATTAACCCCATTAATTATATAAATACATATATGATAGGTCAATAAAAAAATGTATGAAATATACACCCACAGAAATACATTTGAGAGCATACCATTTGCGTGACAAATGGAGCGCGAAAGTTTTTTCTGAATGGGGTCAGGGGTCTGGGGTCTGGTGGCAAGGGGTGGTGCGCCGCACAAATTATAAAGCGGCGCGAGTTTTGAAACGGACCGACGCTTTTGAGTGCTTCCTCACTACCGTTATCCGTTGACCGTATAACCGTTGACCGGCTCTTTTGGCGATAGCAAGCCCAGGAGCATTAAACGTTTCCGTGTAAAAGCGTATCGCTCCATCTCCCGCCATCGGAAGTACGCACGGTTAACGGTTATACGGTAAACGGATAGCGGTAGTGGGGAAGCAGGAACGCGTGCGAAGGCTACCGACCACTAAACCATTAGCCCCATTCACCACAAAAGAAAAAAGAGCCCGCAGGCTCTTTTAGTCATTTATGATTCTCACAAATCCGCCGCCGAATTTCGTTTTCTTCAGCCAGCGCCCCAGCTCAAATTCGTGGGGCTTCCCTTCGTCCCAGAGGGTGCAGTAGGTGCCGTCGTCTCGTTCGTCGATTTTTACGATGGGCATCCAATGCCAGTGGTAGGGGATCGGTTCGTCGCCGCTGTGGAGATTTAGAAATCCCACAGGGCAATCGGCCGCAAGGCCTTCTTTGATGAAGGCGGCTGCTTTGGCAAGGCTCGGCGCCAGGAGGCGGATGGACGGCACCGAGAGGGCTTCCACTTTGCCGGGAAGGTGATGATCAGCGAGATACTGCGCCACGCCTTCCTTCAGCCAACGAGTCTTATAGAGGCCATGCATGCGAGGGGTGGCATATTTCCACATATCCAGCATCACGGAAAGCGCTTCGGCTTGCTCATTGCGCGGCGTATCCTTGGCCTTCTTCTCCGCGTAGGCCACCATCATAGAGCCCACCGTGGGCCCGCAGCCCGCCATCTGCTGGCGATGCTCGGGGTACCATTCCTGGTTATACCCCAGGACAGTCTCTCCGCCCACGCATAGCGTGAGCCACTGGGGGTGCTGTATTTCAGTGATCATGATCGTCTCCCCTTTTGGTAAATAACGCATGCGATTGCTACATAGTGATAAAGACATTCTTTCTGAAGTTAGGAGTGAGGAGGGAGGAGTGATGGTGCGGCGCACAAATTAAAAAGCGCCGCGAGTTTGAAAAGTCAGCGCGCGTACCTGCTTCCCCACCACCGTCAACCGTTCACCGTATAACCGTTCACCGCGCATACTGTCGGTAGCGAGCCATGGAGGCATAACCGCTTGCTGGGAAAGGTCTATCGCTGCACGGCTCGTTAGCGGTAAAAGAAACCGGTAAACGGTTACACGGTTATACGGATAACGGTCATGAGGAAGCAGCCAAACGCGTTTGTTTATTTTAAAACTTGCGCCGCTATATGAATTGATGCGGCGCACCGCCACTCCTCACTCCTAACTCCTCACTCCTCACTAAAAAGCTCTATCCCTTCACCCCTCAATTGATTCCCGCCTCTTTCAGCAGCGCCCGGATGACGTAGCCGGCCATCATCATGCCGGATACCGGAGGCACGAAGGAGGTGGAGCCGGGGGCGTGGCCTTCGCCGATGGGCTTGTGGGGCAGTTCTTTGGAGTAGACCACGGTGAGGTGGCGGATGCGCCGGTCCTTGAGCTCCTTGCGCATTTTACGAGCCAGGTGGCACACGGAGGTTTTATTGATGTCTGCGATCTGCAGCATCTCCGGGCGCAGGCGGTTGCCGGTGCCCATGGAGGAGATTTCCGGGATTTTCAAATTCCAGCACACTTCGGCGATGGAAATCTTGGCCGGCACGTCGTCGATGGCGTCGATGATATAGTCAGCGTGGAGATTTTTGATAAATTCTTCATCCCCGGGGCGGAAGTAAACCGGATAGGCCTTCGCGTCGCAAGCCGGGTTCACGCGGTGGGCTCTCTCCACCATGATTTCCGCCTTATTTCTTCCGATGGTGGTGCGGTCAGCCACCAGCTGGCGATTCAAGTTTGTGATGTCCACTTCATCCTTGTCGATGAAAATGAGATGGCCCACGCCAGCTCTAGCCAGCGCTTCAGCTGCATAGGAGCCCACGCCGCCGATGCCAAAGACGGCCACAGTCTTGGTAGCCAGGAAATCAACGCCGCTCTCTCCGATGATGCGGGCGGTACGAGTGTAAATAGGATCCATCACATGCCTCCCGGGATGATTTCGATCCAGTATCCATCAGGATCGGAAATGAAATAAATGCCCATGGCCGGATTTTCATAGCAGATGCAGCCCATCTCTTCGTGTTTCTTGTGGGCTTCCTGCATATCATCCACTTCAAAGGCCAAGTGGAATTCGTTCTCTCCCAGGTTGTATGGCTCGGTGCGGTCCTTGAGCCAAGTGAGCTCGAGCAGCTGATGGGTCACATGGTCGCCCAAGTACACCAGCTTAAAGGAGCCGTCGGAAGCATTGAGTTCGCGGGTCACGCGAAGCCCCAGCGCTTCTTCATAAAAAGCAATGCTTTTCTTCAAATCAAGCACGTTGAAATTGTTGTGGTTAAACAGAAATTTCATGATTACTCTCCTTTTCTATAGAATGTAGTAAGTATAGCAAGTTTGCGGGGAGATGGCTAGGTGGTTTAGTGATCAGTAGTCAGTGATCAGTAATCAGGGCACGCTTAACTTTTTAGGCAATTTGGTTTTCATGCCGCTATCGAAGTTTAGTAATCAGCGGGCGGTGGTCAGTGATCAGGACGCGACTGACGCCAGTGCGTACATGGCGCTGCTACTTCTTGCAACTTAGTAGTCGATAGTCAAGCCGACGAGGGGTACATGCAATGAATGAGGCTAGCGCCAAATGCGCCCTGATCACTGATTACTGACCCCTAATTACTAACCCAAAACTACTTCTTCCCCTTCACCAATCCCCCTTGCACTTCTTGTACGTCGAAGACGGAGAGGAAGGCGTTGCTGTCGATTTCTCGAACCACTTGCTTGAGCTTGGTAACTTCCAGGCGGCTCACCACGCAGTAGAGCACATCTTTATCATCTTTCAGGAAGCCGCCCTGGCCGTGGAGGCGGGTGACGGCGCGGTGCATGCCGTGGACGATGCTGTCGGTCACTTCGTCATAAGCGGTGGTGATGATGAAGACGCCCTTCGAGGAGTCGAGACCGGTAGAAACAGCGTCGAGCATACGGGAGCAAATGAAATAGGCGATCAAGGAGTACATGGCGCTATTCCAATTGAAGATGAAGCCTGCCGCGGAAAGAATGAAGAGATTGAAGAACATGATGATCTCGCCCACCGAGAAGGCGCAGCGATTTTCCAGCCAGATGGCCATGATTTCCGTGCCATCGGTGGAGCCGCCGCACTTGATGACGATGCCGATACCGATGCCGATGATGATCCCGCCAAAGATGGTCGATAGGAAAGGATCCGACGTGGCCGGCGTCATTTCTTCAAAGACCGAGGAGCACAGCGACAGCACCACGATGGCGAAGGTGGAGGACAGCGCCAGGCGCAGTCCCAGCCGCCGATAGCCGATGTAGAAGAAAGGAAGGTTCAACGCCACGATGAGCACGCTGAACGGGATGCCCGTCAGTGCCTGCACCAAAAGGGAAATACCGGTGACGCCGCCATCGATGACGTTATTGGGGATGAGGAATAAATTCAGTCCCGCAGAGTAAATCGCCGCACCTACTGCCAGTCCCACGGCACGCTTGGCCTCGGTGAGTACATGTATATTTCTATTTCCTATTTTCATGTATCATATTTCCTTTCTAAAAGACAAAAAGCCCCGATCGATAAGCCGCCGCTCACCAATCAGTGCTTCCTGAAATGCGGATGACCGCCCTATGTAATTGGCGGAAGGGATGGGATTCGAACCCATGAACCTCTCACGAAGTTAACGGTTTTCAAGACCGCCTCCTTCAACCGCTCGGACACCCTTCCATAATGATACTATTATAGGAGAGAAGGCGGAGATTGTCAATGAATAATGTGCGGAGATGACTGTTGTGGTTTAGTGATCAGGGGTCAGTGATCAGTGGTCAGGACGCGTCTACCTGCTTCCCCACTACCGTTATCCGTATAACCGTGTAACCGCTCACCGTGCAGACTTCCGATAGCGGGAGCTGGTGCGATAAAACGCTACGCCGAAGCAGGGCTTCTCTCCATTTCCCGCTATGGTTAAATGAGCCGGTTAACGGTTATACGATAAACGGTTCACGGTAGTGGGGAGAGAGCCAAACGCATTCCGACTACCGACCACTAATCACTGATCACTAACCTCCAATCGCTACTCCCCCCTTTTCCTCCGTTGTATAATGGTATGTATTACAAAAGCAAAGGAGTCTCTTATGAATACACAAGAAATCATCACATCCATCCTGTCCGAGACTGGGAAGGCGGTCTTGGGGAAAGAGGATGTGCTGCGGCGCATCCTCACGGCCATCCTGGCGGGCGGCCACATTTTGATCGACGACATCCCCGGCGTGGGGAAGACCACCATGGCCATCGCCTTCTCGCGAGTCTTGGGACTTTCCTACAAGCGCATGCAGTTCACCCCTGACGTGCTGCCCTCGGACATCACCGGCTTCTCCATGTACGACAAAGAGAGCGGCACCTTCCGCTACGTCGAAGGCGCGGCGATGACCCATTTCTTTCTAGCCGATGAAATCAACCGCGCTTCTCCAAAGACCCAGTCGGCCCTCCTCGAAGTGATGCAGGAAGGGAAGCTCACGGTGGACGGCGCGGCCCACGAAGTGCCAAAGCCATTCATCGTCATGGCGACACAAAATCCCTTCGGCTCCTCCGGCACCCAGGAGCTCCCGGAGTCCCAGACCGACCGCTTCATGATCCGCATCACCGTGGGCTATCCGTCCAAGGAAAATGAAATCGAAATCCTCAGGGGAAATCGGAGCGCTGCCGCCGAAAGCCTTGCGCCCATCTTGACGCCGGCTGAGCTTTCTCGCCTGCAGGAAGAAGCCAAAGCCGTGCACATGGAGGATAGCCTCCTCGCCTATATCGTAGACATTGCCAGGGCTACGAGAAATCACAAGGACATCGCCCTCGGCATTTCTCCCCGCGGCGCCATCGCCCTTGCCGCCATGACCCGCGCGCAGGCCCTCATGGAAGGCCGCCCCTACGCCACCCCCGACGACGTCCTCGCCGTGGCGCCCTATACCCTCTCCCACCGCCTCACCCTCACCGGCGACGCCCGCTACAGCGGCAAGACCAAAGAAAGCGTGCTGGCAGACGTGCTGGCGGACGTGGCGCTGCCAAAACTGGCGAATTAGTGATCAGTGATTAGTGATCAGTGATCAGGGCGCGCATAACTTTTAAGTCCATTTGTTTTTTATGCCGCTCTTGCAGAAAGAAAACCAAACTACCAAAGAAACCAATCGCATCCTGATCACTGACCCCTGATCACTAATTACTACCCCTCTATCCATCAAACCACCATTTTTCCCCGAGGCTCTCATGAAACTCATCTTTTACCTTTTCCTACTGCTCATCGCCTTTCTCTTGATGAGCATGTACGACCTATACAGCGCCTTTCTCTTGGCGCTCCTCTTTCTCCTAGTGCCGCTGATCCTTTTGGCTTTGGGATGGGCGGCGAGGAAATACACGGTCCTCTCCCTCGCTATCCCCACCAGGTGCCGGCAAGGGGAGGCTTTGGAAATCGCGGTCACGGCGAAGGGCTATTTCATTCCCTTCGTGTCCTCTCTCACCTGCCACTTAGGAAATGAGGAGTACGACTCCTATGAAGAAGAGGCTGGAGAAATCCGTTTCTATTTCGCCAAAGAGGCGCTTCACTGCGGCCGCCTTGCATTGGGAAACGGCGAGATTTCCTTCACTGACCCCTTCGGCCTTTTCCATTTCTATTTGCCGCTTGAAGGACAGACGTTTCTGGTGATGCCCAAGGTCATCGGAGATAGGGACGCGGCCCTGCGCACGCTGCTTTCCCTTTCTTCGCCAGAGGAGAAGGAATATTTCGGCGCTACCGTGTACAAGCCCGGCGACAATCCCCATCTCATCAACTGGAAGGTCACCGCCCGAAAAGAGGATGTCTACGTCCGCGAGAGCGATCCTGCGGGAAGTGCGCGCCTCATCCTGGCGGCGGACTATGAAGCGGATGAAAATCTCCGCGATACCGTAGCCGGTGCCCTCTACAGCGCCGGCCTTGCCCTCGCTTCCTCTCGCATGCCCTTCCACTTCGCCTGGGTGAATGACAAGGGCATGCCCATCCTGTCCACCATCGAAAGCATGGAGGACTGGGAGAGCGTCACCCGCGCCTTCCTCACCTGCGGCGGCGCGCCGGCGATGCGAGAGGCCACGCTTCCTCCCTCCGTCCCCATCTGCTATATCACAGGAAATCCAAATCCGCAGACTTCCCTCCCCGTCATCCTTTGGTGTGCGTCGGAAGGAAATCCCCGCGCCGCTCTCTCGGGAAGGTCTGCTATTTTCCATGCCTTGGGAGGTCAGTGATGAAAGACATATTTCTATTTCCACTCCTCTCGGCCTTGGGGGCCTTCGGTGCCGCCTACGGACTTTTTTCTTGCGCAAGCAGCACGCCCCTTCTTTGGAGCGTCATCACCGCTGCCATCACCTTTACCCTATCCCTTTTGGGAGGCATGAAAAAAGGAGCCATGAAGCTCCTCCCGCTGGCGCTGGTCCTTCTTTTGGCTGCGCCCCTCCTTTTCCGCGAGACATTCCTGGCAAGCGGCCTTGCCGTCCTATCACCCCTCGTAGAAATCTTAAAGGAGCCCTACGACCTGGACATGGTAGCCCCCAAGGTCCCAGTCGGCGCTACGCCATTTGCGTGCACGCTCTACCTCGCCCTTCTTCTTTCCTACTTTTTCACCGCCGGCACATTCTCCCTCTTTGCCCGCGGCGTCTCCGGCATGCTCTCCCTCTTCGTGCTGCTCCTTAGCTTTTATTTCGGCGTCACCCTCCCGGCCATCGCCGCCGTGCTCTCAGCCGCCTACCTTCTCACCATCCCGGTTTCCTTTTTCGCCAAAGGTCTCGGGCGGCCGGAGCTTCCGGTCTTTGGGATTTCCCTCCTCCTAGGCCTCGTGCTTCTGGTGATCGTCCCCGAGAGCCGCTACGTGCAGCCCGGCTTCCTCTCCACTGCGCAAGAGAAAATTCTCTCCCTCACCGATCCCTATGATCCCATTTTCCACGCCGGCAATGGCTACACTGGCATGATGAAAGGCGCCGCCGGACGCCAGACCTTAGGTAAGGTGAATGGCATCCGCTACACCGGCCGCGTCATCGCAGACATCGAGTCCGCGCCTATTTCCTCGCCTCTCTACATCCGCAGTTGGACCGGCGGGGCTTACGAAGGAAATCAATGGAAAGACCTCCCCGACTCGGACTATGACGATTATCAAAAGCTCTTCTCCAAGAACCAAGGCGAATGGTACGACCAAGGCGCCTGGCTCATGGAAGTGATCGCTAGAAATCCCGCGATTTCTGAGAAGCTCCTAAACTACACGGATAAGAGCAGCATCGCTGCCTTCAAAGCCCCCTTCACCCTGGCGGCGCAGTACGAGAAGAGCCGATTCTTCCTCCTCCCTTACGATGCTGACTTTGGGGCCAAAGTCTTCCTCTACGACCGCTCGCCCATGTCCGCCGAAGGGAAAGCCTACTCCACTGACCTGTGGCAGCTCCCCGCCGGCGCCCTCATCTCTATGATGAGCCGCGAGGCCATCAGCGACCCCTACTACCGCACCTACATGGAAGGCGAAAAGATTTATCGCGCCTTCGTCTATAGCCACTACCTCGCCATCCCCGAAGATGTGAAGGAAACCATCGCTTCCCTCTATCCCATGAAAGAAGCGAAGACCCTCGCCGAGAAACGAACGCGCATCGAAGACATATATAATTTCCTTGGCAGTAATTACGAATACACCAAGAACCCCGGCAAAACACCGGCGGGGAAGGATTTCATTTCCCACTTCCTCGCCGAAAGCAAGAAAGGCTACTGCACCTCCTTTGCCTCCGCCGCCGTCATGCTCCTTCGAAGCGCCGGCATCCCCGCCCGCTACGCCGTGGGCCTCTCGGTGAGCGAGGAGGAAATCAATGAAGCCCCACTTACCGCTGACGGCCTTCACAGCCTAGCAGTGAACGACCACCACGCCCACGCTTGGGCCGAAGTCTACGTGGACGGCCTGGGCTGGCGTCCGGTGGAAATGACGCCGGGCCAAGGCGGCGGGGAGAATCCATTCCCCCATCCCGCAGACAAAGAAAAAAATAACACCGGCGCTCCCAATGCACCGGCAAAAGATCATCCGCAAGGCCAGTCACAAAGCCCGCAAGGAAACCCGCCGAAGCAGCCACAAGGAAATCCACAGCACCAGCCATCTCCCCAAAGCCCAGCGCCACGGCCGATGGTTCCCGCCGCTCCTGCTTCCGCCGGCTTCCCTTATGGCGCGCTCCTTACAGCCCTTCTCCCGCTCCTCGCCATCGCCCTTCTCCTCACCTGGCGACTCTCGGCCGTCCCCCGCCTCCTATCTTCTGATATAGGGGACGAAAAAAATTTCCGCCGCCTCCTCGCTTACGGAAACCACCTCGCCCGCTGGGCCGGCCATAAAACCAGCGGCAGCTACGCCGCCCGCGCCGCCTCGTACAAGAGCGACCCAAGACTTACCGGCTTTGATCACATCATTGATCTTCTCGTGAAATCCAAATTCTCCGGCGTCCCTCTCGCAATGGAGGAGAAAGAAGAAATCCGATCCATCATCACAGGAGCCCGCAAGGCTTCCCTTCAAAGCCTCCCGCTGCTTAAAAAGCTGAAGGCTAGGGTCGTGGAAGGAGTATGAGATTTTAGTGATCAGGGCGCATTTGATTGCAATCCCATTCATCTCGTTTCCGCTGTCGATTTAGTAGTCGGTGGTCGGGGCGCGTTTGCCTTCTTCTCTGAAGAAGGTGGCCACTAGGCCGGATGATGCTTTCCTAATAGCTGGCCGCGATGGAGGGCAGAGGCAAACGGCATACTTAGGGCTATCGTTGTTAGATCCTTCAACTACGCTCAGGATGACGATCAAGAGGAAAGCGGATGAGACACAGAATGCTTTGACCGCTACAGCCCTGTACTCACCCGCTGACTCCACCATCCCCTCCGTCATCCTGAGCGCAGTCGAAGGATCTATCCACACTAGCCCCATGCATGACAACTGTCTCCTCCGCCAGACGCGTCCTGATCACTAATCACTGACCCCTGATCACTAACTATCCATCATCCGCCCTTCGGCCACCTTCTTCCCAAAGAAGGCAAAGCGGCAGCCTGCCCGCTGCCTCCTCCGCCGGAGGCGCCCAAACTACCGACTACTGATTACCCAATAAAAAAGAGCGATGGACTATAGCGTCCATCGCTCTTTTTTTATTGTTCTTCGCTAACTTTCATATAGACTTCCTGCTGCTGCCTTGTCTTTCCGGAGAACATGCCGGCCTCCACGGGGCAATCGGTGAAGTCGCGGCCGGTGCAAAGTTTCAGGTACCCCTCGTCCACCGGCACGTGGCGGGTGGGGTCCACGCCGTGCCACAGGCCATCGTCCCAGATCTCCGCCCACGCGTGGCTCACGCCTTCGCCTTGGGGAAGGCCGCTGACGTAGCGCGCCGGGATCCCTGCCAGACGGCAGAGGGATAGAAATACATGGGCATAGTCCTGGCACACGCCCTTGGCTTCACGGAAGGCCTCGCCAGCGGTGGTGGTGACCTGCGTAGAGCCGGGGGTGTAGGTGAAGTGCTCGTGGACCGCGGTCGACAAAAGCAGCGCCTGTTCTAAGTTCGTCCCGGTGGGCGCGACTTTCTTCAGGAAAGCTTCGATTTCCTCTGTAGGCTCGGTCAGGCGAGAAGGGTACTTGTAGCCCGGCAGCACTTCCATGTCTCTGACCTTCAGGCTGTCATCTCTCACCGCCCGGCCTCGCACTGTGTAGCGGAAGGAGCTGTGGGGCGAGGCGATGCGGCCTTCGTAAGTGCGGTTGCCAAAGGCATCGATGCCATAGCGCCCGCCTCTAGCGTGAGGGATCAAGGTCAGGGTGAATTCTAAAATTTTCTGCTCCGGCAGATCCGGCGGCACGCAGCGCAGAAGGAAATCGTGTTCCTTCACCGGCTCGGAGAATAGTAATGACGTATCGTAGTAAAAGGAAAGACTCCTCATTCCGCGGCATGGCTCCTTTCGTTCAGATTTGGGTGGTTGATAGCGCTATCGATTTAGTAATCGGTGATCAGTGATCAGTGATCAGGGCGCCATTCTCGATGCTTTGCGCTATCGATTTAGTAGTCAGTAATTGGTAATCAGAATGCCTCTTACAATCACTGGCTTCTTTCTAGTTATAATGAAATACATCATATCATAAATAAGGGGCGCGGTTCAAGATGGCGCAGGAAGGAAGCAGAGGAGAGGATAGACAAGCAGACGTAAGACAATCAGACGGGAGACGCGAGACACGAGACACGAGACGGGAGACACGAGACGGGAGACATTAGCATTGCCTCCTCTAAAAGTAATGCTATTACGCTAAGAATTTTAAATACCAGCAGGTAGAATAATTCATGTTGCACTAGCCTTAATCCGTAGCCCCTTGGAGAAGGGTCTACTCACGTAGGGCCAGACCAACAAATTTATGCTGACCCTCAGCATAAAATCCTTAACTTAACAACATTGCCCCTAAAAGGCATTCACTCCATCTCTTGCCATCGCCAAACGCGTCCTGATCACTGACCCCTGATCACTGATCACTACCCCGACAGCACCCCTCACGCAAAAAAAGCTGCGAAGTCTCCTTCGCAGCTCTTTTATCACACGATAAACAATGTTTCATCGGCTTCGATGAGTTTTTTCTTCGATACCGGTTTGTCGCCAGGCTGCAGAAGGTCGGTGTCCCACAGGACTTTCAGCGCCACCGGATTGGTTTTGAGTTTCGTCTTTTCCAGGCGGCGAAGAAGCTTATGGATTTCCGTGGGCACTGCCGGCAGGTGGTAGCCCAGGGAAAGGGACAGGCTGATGCGCTCCACGCCGGAGCCGCATTTGATGATGTTTCGCATATTTTCATTTTCGATGAAATCATCATAGCTTCCGCGGAAGGCCATGAGGTCATCGATGACTTTCTGCAATTCCATCAAAGGCGCTTCGCTTTCCGATGCCATATCGAGGGCGTAGACGGCCATCTGCAAGTAGGACAGGGTCTTGCTGCTGATGGTGTCGCGCAGGACGATGCCGTTTCCGATCATCATATCCGCCGCCGCTCTCACAGAGTCCGGATTTCCTTTATCGAAAAGATAGGAATGCATGAATTCTTCTGCATTGTTATAGATATTCGCGATGCCGAGGTCTTCGCAATACTTGGCATAGTCGAATGGTTCGCCATCGATCATGGCGTCATATTTTCCAATCAGATACGAGAGGGTGGTGAAGACCCTTTCCTGATAGCGCCCCAGCCAAAAGAGGCGATTGTCTTTATTTATTGAGAGATAACCCATGTGTCTTTGAAACCTCCTCCTTGAGACGAATTGACCACCATACCGCCTTCTACGCGGGAGAAGCGGGTGAGCCCGCTAGGCCATACCACCGTGTCTTTGCCGGTGAGTACGAAGGCGCGAAGGTCTGCTTTGCGCATGGCGCGGCCCTCTCCATCCATGACAGGGAGGTCCTGGAAATCGATGATTTCCTGAGAAATAAAGCGGCGCGGTTCCTTTTTGATCAAAGCTTTCAGCTCTTCCAACTTGTCCGATGCCAGGTCGCGGCCAAAGACGACGCCATAGCCGCCGGCTTCGGCTACGTCTTTGATGACCAGCTTTTCCATGTGGTTCAAGGTGTAGTCCATGTCGGCTTCATAATAAGGGAGATAGGTGGGGGCATTCAGAAGAATCGGCTCTTCATCCAAGTAGTAGCGCACCATCTTCGGCACGAAATAGTAAATGCCCTTGTCATCAGCCACGCCATTGCCCGGCGCATTGAGGACCGCCACGTGGCCGGCCCGGTAGGCGCTCATGAGGTTCGGGATGCCGATCAAAGAGGACGGCTCGAAGCACAGGGGGTCCAGGTATTCATCGCTGACACGGCGATACACCGAGCCCACGCGGATAGCGCCTTCGTCGCTTCGATAGTAGAGCGTATCATTTTCTACGAAAAGGTCATCGCACTCGGCGAGCACCGCGCCGGCCTGCTCGGCCAGGTAGGAGTGTTCGAAGTAGGCAGCGTTGTAGCGGCCCGGGGTGAAGATGACATTGATGCCACCGCGGTTCACATAGTCCATAGTTTCCTTCAGGAGCTTGCCGTAGTTACGATTGTCGCGAACCTTCTGATTTCGGAAAGTCTCCGGGCTGCACTCGCGGCACAGCTGGCGGGCGATCAATGGGTACGACGCGCCGGAGGGGATACGAAGATTGTCCTCTAAGACATACCAATTGCCATCATTTCCCAGCACCAGGTCGATGCCGGAAATATGACTGTATATTTCCTCAGCCGGCGTGATGCCCTCGCACTGCGCCAGGTATCCCGGTGAGCGATAGACAAATTCCTCAGGCACTACGCCGTCTTTGATGATCTGCTTTTTCCCGTAAACGTCAGCCAGGAAGGCATTCAAAGCCCGCACGCGCTGGGCCAGCCCCTTCTCCAGCTTCGCAAATTCATCCTTTCCCAAGATTCTCGGAATCGGATCAAAGGGAAATAGCCTTTCCACAAACTGCCCATCTTTGTAGAGACCAAATTGCACGCCGTACCTGGCCATCTGATCATTGATGCTGTCTGCATGGAACAATAGCTTATCCATATCGTCTCCCCCTCCCTGGAAACACAGAACCAATCATGACCCATTTCTTTTTGAAAAAACTCACGAATGAACCAATGCTTCCTCCTCATAAGCCAAATAAAAAAACAGGACAAAGAAATCTAAGTAGACTTCTTTGTCCTGCATATGCTTATGATTTAAATTATTGTTGTGCCTTTATTATACTCCTATCCCCCGCCTGACGCAATATTTTTTTAGTAATCAGTGGTCAGGGGTCAGTGATTAGTAGTCGGTGGTCGGGACGCGTGGAGGCAAAGTGAGGAGGGAGGAGTGAGGAGTGGTGGTGCAGCGCACAAATCAAGAAGCGCCGCAAGTTTGGAAAGTCAGCCCGCGTACCGCTCTCCCCACTACCGTTATCCGTATAACCGTGTAACCGTTCACCGTGCG